>NZ_JACJSE010000016.1 GCF_014698045.1 Aulosira sp. FACHB-615 | reverse complement strand
CGCCTCAATCGCAAGATTTTAGCTCATACCGTCTGTTTTTGGCTTAATCGCCACAATTGTGATCCTCTTCAATTCGACGCACTTGTTACGGAATATTAAGTCGCACATCGCGTAACTTACTAACAGAACATCCCCTCTCACTATCTCATTCTCCCAGAGATGCCAGCATTCCTTCTGTAGTCAGCCAATCCTCGTCACTTGCTGCTTCCCATGCTGCAAATTCGACCTCTAACTCATTGGGTATTTGTACCAGCAAAGGAGTCAGCAGTGCGACAATCTCTCCACTCACCGAATTTCCATGAGCTTGCGCTCGTTGTGCGATCGCCTGATATAGTTCCATCGGCAATGTCACTTGAGCATCAATGTCACCTGAACCATTCATAAGAACTGAGATATCGATAGAATATCTTATTCATTGTATTGCGATCGCACTGAAATTTTACACTTCCAACTTTGTTTGACAGCGATCGCAAGTTCCTTGGACAGTCACTTCATAGCGTTCGGCTTTTAACCCCGAACGCAGTTTATTCAAATCAATACACTGAAAGGTATTCCAATCAATGTCTTCAATTGCACCACAACAGTTGCAGCGAAAATGATGGTGTGGCAAAACTTTGGCATCGTAACGTGAGACACCTTCTTCTAACAGCACTTCTCGCACTAAGCCGACTTCCCGTAAGGCTTGCAGTGCAGCATATACTGTGGCTTGAGAAGAAGTAGGTGCATCTTGATTCAAGCTTGTCAGAATTTGATCTACTGTGGGGTGGTCTTCTCGCCCTAGTAGGTTGGCATAGACGGCGAAGCGTTGAGGCGTTACTCGCAATCCCTTGCCCTTGAGTGTTTTGACAATCTCATCAGCTTTTTGCTGCATAGCATTCACTTGAATCATATTAACAGAAATAGATCACTATTATAACCTTTTTCAGAAAGATAAATTGTAGAGAGTACTTCTCACTAATATATAAGTCTTAGTTCAGAATAGTTATGCTTTTATCATATCAGTTCAAACAGCAAAACTTTATACTCTGAGATTATCGGAAAACAGTAGCGATCGCTCTAGGCGGATGGGGTCAGTTACTCATAGCATTAAAACAACCCCTTCGCATAAATGAACTCAGCATGAAACGAACCAGGAAGTCTCTGCTGCTCACCTTGAGTTGGATTTTGTTGTCAGTTAGTACATCAATTGTAATTATTCTGACGCAACCTTTAGCACCTGTTCCAGCCCAAGAACCTGCCACTACCACCGTAGAAACAACAGATACACCCAGTTCCGAAATTTCACAGCCAAACCAAACGCCAAAACCAGAAGCGACTGAACCTAAAAAACCAGACACCGCCACAGAACCTGCACTTACTCCTGAAGAACTTGCCCGTCAACAAAAATTTATCGAAGCTGATAAATTATACCTCGCCGGAAATATTACTGAGGCAGAAAAACTTTATCGGGAAGTTAAAACACCATTCGCCAACACAGATACTGCAACTCAAGAACGTAAACCCGCCATTGTTGATGCGACGCAACTATCCCCAGCAGGTAAAGTTTACTGGCGAGAATCAGAAGCGGGAATTGCGGCTAAGTTGCAAACAAGAACAGAAGTACCGCTAAAACTATTAGTTGAACAGTATCCCGAATTTATTCCTGGCCATATTCGCTATGCTGAGATTCTCAAGCAATATAATCGCCCCAAAGAAGCTGTAGAGGTTTTAGAACAAGCATCATCACTATATCCCGATCAGCCAGATTTAATTAAAGCTAAAGTTACCGCACTGGCTGATGAAAAAAAATGGATGGAAGCATCCTTAGCAGCGCGTCAATTTGCTATTCTTTATCCGAATGATCCGCAAGCCGAGGAATTTACCCAACTTGCAGAAATCAATCTCAAACGCTACAAAGCCCATATCCGCGAAGAAATTAGAGGTAACACTCTCGCTAATATTATTACAGGTGCAGTCGGCTATGCGGTGACAGGTAGTTTGTTAGGGCCGTTTTCTGCCTTAGACTCTACCATCTTGCTACTACAAGGCGAAGGTGCGGTGGGGGAATCGGTAGCGAAACAGGCAAAACAACAGCTACCATTAGTCAAAGATGAAGAAGTGCTGGCCTATGTGAACGAAATTGGGCAGAAACTAGTGAAAGTTTCAGGACGCACTGAATTTAAATACGAATTTTTTGTGATTCCTGAAGAAGAATTGAACGCCTTTGCCTTACCAGGAGGTAAAGTTTTTATTAATGCTGGTGCGATCGCTAAAAGTAATTCTGAAGCTGAACTCGCTGGGTTAATCGGTCATGAATTATCTCATGTAGTTTTATCCCACGGCTTTCAACTAGTTACCCAAGGAAACTTAATTTCTAACGTTACCCAATATCTGCCTTTTGGCGGTACAGTCGGTCAACTTTTCTCCCTCAGCTACAGCCGTGATATGGAACGTCAAGCAGATGTTTTGGGTACTCGCTTGATTGTGGCGAATGGCTATGCTGCTGATGGGTTGCGTAACTTGATGGCGACACTACAAAAACAACAAAAAAATGCGCCTCCTACCTGGATATCATCTCACCCCGGCGGTAAAGAACGGGTAAATTATCTCGAAAACTTAATTATTCGGGGTAAATACAACCGCTACAGTTATGAAGGCGTTGAACGTCACACAGCCATTCAAGCCAAAATTAAACAAATCCTCAAAGAAGAAAAAGAAAGAAAAGAGAAAAAGCGGCGTTCTGAATGAATCAAAAAACAAATTTCTGCGTCACTGAAATTATCAATTAGCTAACCTCATATCTACTAAAGGATAATTTATGGCATTTCAACCCTTGAAGCTATTATGTTTAAGCGGTTTGGGCTTATCTTTATTTTTAGGTAATTCCGCCGCCTTTGCTCAAGTTAATGATGGTGGTGGTATTGTTGTACCTACCACTTCCGATCCTTATCCATCAGGTTCATCAAATCCTGTAGACACTTCCTCTAGTGGTACCGTAGCGACTGGTACCAGATTTAGCTGTCAAAACAGCAATGGTCAATATATAGTAATGTATCAACCCGAAAGCCAACCAGGAAGATTCTTTCCTTGGGCTGCTCCTGCACAATTGGGTGGTGGTTGGGACCCGTACAAACGTTGTGTTACTATTGCTCAACGCTTAGAAGAATATCGTCCCGATGGTTTGCAAGAACTCCAAACAGGTTTTTTGAATAACGAAAATATTGTTTGTGTCACTACTGAAGCTAACTCTAGTTGTCGAATTGTATTGACAGTACCCAGAGATAAAGACCCTTATACTGTCCGCAATAGCATTTTCCAAAACTTAATTTCTGCGGATGATGGTCAACAAACTACGGCTGTGAATACTTTCCGCAATAATAGAGGCGGCGCAGATGAAATTTACAATATCGGACGCACAATTTTAGGTGGAAATAATCGCAGAGTTAGCTCATCGAGAAGTGGCATTAATCTTAAACCGTTCCTCGATCGCAAAGATGGTGGAACTGGAACACAATTACGCAATGGTGTCGCAATTCGTCGTCAAACTCCGACTCAATCTCAAAATCGGACTCGCTTAAATCCTGGTAATTTCCGGTAATATTGTGTGCAGTGAATGTCAAATCTTGACTGATGAAAACTCTCATTCAAGCTCTGTGTTATTTGGGCTAGAGTGAGAGTTTTTGTTATTGGTATAATACAGGAAATTTTCACATACTTACAACTCTTCCCATCTCTGCAAAATTTCCTCAACTGTAGATTTTAGTTCTGGTAAATTCTGCTCAATTACACCCCAAACTCGATTTAAATTTACCTTTAAATAATCGTGAATGAGTACATCTCGAAAACCAGCTATCTGTTGCCACGGTAAATCTGGATAAGCTGCTTTTATTTCAGGAGATAATCGCTTTGTTGCTTCCCCAATAATTTCAAAATTTCTAATTACCGCATCTTGAATAATTAAGGTTTGCAAAAATACTTCTTTGCCACTACAGGTATAAAGCTCAATGCGCTCAATACATTCTTTGATGTTACTCAAGTACAAGCGATCGCCTTTCATAACATTACAGCTTCCTGTAACACTTCATCTCTAATTAACTCATGCAGAGTCTCTACTTCGGTTACATCCACTTTACGTCCAAGCAATTGCTCCAAAGATTGTATGAAAGCAATTTGATCTAGTAAAGTTCGCTGTGGTTCAAGGTCTATCAGAAAATCTACATCACTATCTAGTGTAGCTTCTCCTCTAGCTACAGAACCAAACACTCGCACATTATATGCGCCGTACTCAGCAGCAATTTGTAAAATTTCTTCACGGTAAGCTGTGATTATTTCATCAATACCCATAACCTAACTTAAATCTTTCTTATTTTCATAATATATGGTACAAGCTTCTGTTATCTATCACCTGATTTCTGCTATGGCGTTTTTCATTGCAATGAGGTACATTCATCTAGCCTCTAGCCTCTATCTCCTATCTACTTGTACTGCACTCAACCGAGAAACGCTATATTGCTTTGTACTTTATGCAAATTAATTATTCCCGCGTTATACACTTAAGCCATATTATTGATGAAAATATACCTTTATGGCCGGGCGACCCAGCGATAGAACTTAACACTGTTGCTGATATTCAAAATGATGGTTACTATCTGCGGCGTTTTGCGTTAGGTGAACATAGTGCTACCCATATCAACGCCCCGAATAGTTTTGATTCTGCTGGTGCAGGAATTGATGAATATGTGGCGGAATCACTGGTTTTATCGGCAGTAGTGATAGATGTCTGCGAAGTTGCCGAAAATAATCCTGATTATGCTTTGAGTATTACTGATATTCTGGCTTGGGAGGCAAAATACGGTGTGATTGCCAGGGGTAGTTTAGTCATACTGTATACTGGCTGGCAGCACAAGTGGACTGATAGCCATGCCTTCTTTAACCAAGATGCGGCAGGAATTATGCACTTTCCAGGCTTTAGAGGTGATGCTACACAGTTTTTGTTGGATGAACGGCAAATTGCTGGTGTAGGAATTGATACCCACGGTGTTGATCCTGGAAAAGATAACAGTTTTACGACTAACCATTTAGTGTTGGCACAGCAGGGTATTGTGTTGGAGAACTTGACGAATTTAGATCAACTACCTCCTCAAGGTACTACATTAGCGATCGCAATTCTCAGATTACGTGGTGGTTCTGGTTCTCCTGTGGGTGTGTTGGCTTTTGTGCCTTAATTTTTGTGTATAACTTTTTCGCCTTCTGCCCATTCTTTAAACTTGACGTTAACGTAGAAAGCAAATCAAATCTATAGCAATTACGGACTTTCTTAACTTAGTGAGGTATAGACAAAAATAATTAACCGCAGATAAACGCAGATGGACGCAGATAGATTTGTTCTTCAGTTAACTAGTAAACGCTATATCTAAAAGAAATTATTCAATACTAATTATGACTTTGCTAACTTGTCGCAATTATATTAATGGTCAGTGGGTGGATGCTACGACAGGAAACGTTCTGGAAAGTTATAACCCTGCTGTGGTAAGTGAAGTTGTCGCCACCTTTCCCCGTTCTCACACTGAGGATGTGGATAAAGCCGTCGCCGCCGCCCGTGAAGCTTACCGTAGTTGGCGGCAAGTTCCTGCCCCAGCCAGAGCCGAATATATTTTTCGTGTGGGAGAATTATTACTCCAGCATAAAGAAGAACTCGCCCAATTAATTAGTCGGGAAATGGGTAAACCCTTAACCGAAGCTAGGGGTGATGTGCAGGAAGGTATTGACTGTGCTTTTTATAGTGCTGGTGAAGGAAGGCGGCTATTTGGGTTAACGACACCTTCAGAAATGCCGAATAAATTTGCGATGACAGTGCGAATGCCCATTGGTGTTTGTGCTTTAATTACACCGTGGAATTTCCCTGTGGCTATTCCTTGCTGGAAAGCTATGCCGGCTTTGGTATGCGGTAATACTGTTATTCTCAAACCTGCTGAAGATACTCCCGCTTGTGCAACTAAACTAGTAGAAATTTTTGCCGCCGCCGGTTTACCAGCAGGTGTAATTAACTTAGTGCATGGTGTTGGTGAAGAAGTTGGTAAAGCTTTAGTCGAACATCCCCATGTTGATTTAGTTTCGTTTACTGGTTCTTCGGAAACGGGTGCTTTTGTGGGTGCAACTTGCGGACGCACTCACAAGCGTGTTTGTCTGGAGATGGGCGGTAAAAATGCCCAAGTGGTGATGGAAGATGCCGACTTAGGACTAGCTTTAGATGGTGCGGTTTGGGGGGCTTTTGGGACAACTGGGCAACGTTGTACGGCTACGAGTCGGCTGATCTTGCACCGTGACATTAAAGAAGAGTTTACGGCAATGCTGTATGAGCGTACTAGTAAGTTACGCTTGGGTGCTGGTTATGACCAAGATACAGAAATTGGGCCGATAATTAATCAAAGGCAATTGCAACGGGTGAATGAATATATGAAAATTGCCCGTGAAGAAGGGGCAAAAATTTTAATTGGTGGCGAAATTGCCACTGAAGGACAACTACAACAGGGTAATTTCTTTTGGCCAACTATTTTAGATAATGTTACGCCAGATATGCGCGTTGCCCGTGAAGAGATATTTGGCCCTGTAGTGGCATTAATTGAGGTTAATTCCTTTGAAGAAGCGATCGCTATTCTCAATGATACTAATTACGGTCTGTCTTCTTCCATTTATACCCGCGATATCAACCGGGCGTTTACCGCCATGCGGGACATTGAAGCAGGCATTACCTATATTAATGGCCCGACTATTGGCGCAGAAGTACATTTACCTTTTGGTGGTGTGAAACAAACAGGTAACGGACACCGCGAAGCCGGAACCACTGCTTTAGATGTATTCACAGAATGGAAGAGTGTGTATGTTGACTTTTCTGGTAGTTTACAACGCGCCCAAATAGATAATCGAAGTTAGTCAATCGCCTCTTGCATGAGTTGGGCGAAAATAAACTAAAATCCCGACACCCCAAACCCTTTCACCCAGTCGCCACAAACAATCTTTGTGCAGAAATCCTCATAAAATAATGCCCTTTGTAATGTATCTAAACAAAGGGCGATAAACACTAAAGCTAAGAGGGCAATATATGAATGTAATATGTATCACCTGGGAATGGTAATCTAGCTTACCTTTATGTTTTTTTCATTTGTGCAGCGTGAACAGAAACATATATGACAAGTTTGATACATATTTGTTAAGAATAGTTACAGCACCCGTAACACTAGGAAATATTTCTTCTTATGGTAGACTCCCTTGAGAATAACCCACCGCATCAAGTCGTGATCATTGGTGGTGGCTTTGGTGGACTATATGCAGCAAAGGCACTGGCTAAGGCTAAGGTAGAAGTAACGCTGATTGACAAACGTAATTTTCACTTGTTCCAACCATTGCTGTACCAAGTTGCCACAGGTACACTATCACCTGCTGATATTTCCTCTCCGTTGCGATCGGTATTAAACAAAAGCAAAAATACGAAAGTGTTGTTGGGAGAGGTGAATGATATAGATCCCCAAGCACAGCAAGTCTTTTTGGGTGATCAAGCGATACCATACGATACGTTAATAGTGGCTACAGGTGCCAAGCATTCCTATTTTGGGAAAGATAACTGGGAAGATTTTGCGCCTGGTTTAAAAACTGTAGAAGATGCGATCGAAATGCGTCGCCGGATTTTCTCGGCGTTTGAAGCCGCAGAAAAAGAAACTGATCCTGAAAAACGTCGGGCTTGGTTAACCTTTGTGATTGTGGGTGGTGGCCCTACAGGGGTAGAATTAGCAGGTGCGATCGCTGAACTTGCTTATCAAACCCTCAAAGAAGATTTCCGCAACATCGACACATCCGAGGCAAGAGTTTTACTTCTAGAAGGACTAGATCGGATTTTGCCACCCTTTGCACCAGAATTATCGCAACAAGCAGAAGCATCTTTACAGCAATTGGGTGTTAGCGTTCAAACCAAAACTTTAGTCACCAACATTGAAAACGATATTGTCACCCTCAAACAAGGTGATGAAGTGAAAGAAATTGCTGCCAAAACAGTATTATGGGCAGCAGGTGTGAAAGCTTCACCAATGGGGCAAGTTTTAGCAGAATGTACAGGTGCAGAATGCGATCGCGCCGGACGAGTGGTTGTTGAACCAGACTTAAGCATCAAAGGCTATCCCAACATTCATGTAGTTGGCGACTTAGCAAACTTCTCCCATCAAAATGGCAAACCTCTTCCTGGTGTTGCGCCAGTAGCGATGCAAGAGGGAGAATATGTTGCTAAATTAATTAAGGAAAAAATCAAAGGTAATACCTTACCTGCTTTCAACTATAGCGATCGCGGTAGTTTAGCCATGATTGGGCAAAATCTAGCCGTCGTGGATTTAGGCTTTATCAAACTCAAAGGTTTCTTTGCTTGGCTATTTTGGCTATTAATTCATATCTACTTCTTAATTGAGTTTGATAACAAACTAGTAGTCATGATTCAGTGGGTATGGAACTATGTCACCCGCAAACGTGGCGCAAGATTGATTACTGGGCAAGAAGCTTTGGCACAAGCAGGAAATGAAGCGCCTAGTAAATATTACAAAGCCACGCCACCAAGACAAGCACTCAATGTCTAAAAAGGTAGGACTTACGCACCAACATTGTCTGTAGAGATTGGGTGTGAGGGTGAAAGAATATGGGGTGTAAGGGTTTTGGATACATACACCCCTATACCCTTTCACCCTTGCCCATGATGATTTTTCGCTGTTCCCTGTTTAACAATCATTAGATAGTAAAAGTCTAGGTATCGGCAAGTTTTGATTTTCCAGCAATTCACTTGCCGGAATTTTGTTTAAACTTGTTTGCTGTAATACTGTCAATAATTCGGCACTTTGGCTTAATAACTCATCTACATTAATACCGCCATAACTATCTGGATAACGGCGCAGGCGGTTGCTTCCTTCTCCGAGTAAAATAGCTGCGCCGCGCAAATTCTCATTTCTGAGATGATACAAAGCTACAGCAATTTGGAGAATGCCCTGGTAAAAAGTTTTTTCGGGTTCAATGGCTTCGATCCACAAAGCCTCTAAAGTGTCATGACAGGCGTAAAACTGTCCAGAGTTGAACTGTTCTACACCTTGCCAAAACTCTTGGGGCATAGTTTCGCTCATGCCATACTATCTCTTACTTCTTTAATAGTTTCGATAGAGATTTCTTGGCTTTCACCAGCAAATTCATTGTCTGATGTTAAAAACAGCATACAATGGCATTCTTTCCGTTCCCTCATTGGTACACAAGGACAGTTCCAATATGTAGCCTTGACTTCAGCTTCTTTGTCTTCGTAGTGGCGACAGGGACACAAAGGCGCACCTAGATCGTCTTTATGTTTGGCTAACCCTTCAATTACCACTGCTGTAACCGAAGGTTCACTACAGAAGTACGTTCCAGTACGCTTGGCGTATTGTTCGGAAAAATGCCGCATTGCTTCTAAGCTTTTATCGCTGGAATGTGTGTTAACTTCTGATGTGATCATGTGGATCGGCCGCTCATAATTTAAATATTTCTTTGCATTGTACCTCAGCCTCAAGGCGCTATTACTGGGGATATCTCCCCAACCTGAACAGATTCAATGATGATATTTAACAAAAACCGCAATAAATTAGCATTCATTGAAATATTAAATACATAGAATACTCATTTAAAATGCTTGTAAAGGTTTTTGTAGTTGGGGTTGTAAAGCTTGTTCGCTTTGCACCACAATACCAGGGCAGTCACGATTGACAACCGTTGATGCTTGATCTGAGGAATTATTATTCTGCCACAAAATCCAACGACTGCCTTGGGGTAAGGAAGAGAGTGTCAGAGAATTTTGAGTTAACCAAATTAAAGGATTGTTTGGTGTTTCTGTGGCGTTAATATCTTCTTGAGATGTTGCCGCAGCTAGGGTTTCTAGAACAATGCGTAGGCCGGAGGACTTGCCGCAGGCATCGCCTTTTACCAAATTTGTCCCAGCTGTCCAGAGTTTGACGGGCATTCCCATCCGTTGTGTGTAAAAGTACAAGCTGGCTGCGGCAATTACGGCTTCCTCAAAATCATCTTCTTGCCATTCACCACCACTATCTAAGGCAATAATGATTTCTTGTCCACCTGTGACAACTTCTAACTCCCGGACTCGTAATTCACCATAACGGGCGCTAGTCCGCCAATGAATCAGTCTGGTGGGGTCGCCGATGCGGTAAGGACGGAGCGATCGCACTAATCCCGATGTCGCTGTCTGCAATGGGCGATTGATAGAATCACCTTTTTTGCTTTCTTCTTGTCCCATTTCATCAACTAAGGGACAAGTGGTTAAAGGTAATACAGTGGGGTAAACAATAGCGATCGCTTCACAATCTCGCTGACGACGACACCAAAATAAACCTAAAGGTGCGCCAGTTGCTAATTCAACATTGTGCCAACGATAAATACCTCGACGCTGGGTCTGGTGGTAATAAACCCAACGGTAACTATTTTTACTCGGAATAACTTCTATTGGCTGTTTGATTGGGTTACCCAAAACAAAAGGCAAAATATCCTCGACTTGCAGCAAACTTACAGATTGTGACGTGGGATTGTGGATTTCTAATTCTACAGTCAATTCATCCCCAGCCGAGACAGGCTGAATTGGATTGCGGGTGATAGTTAAACCAACAAGCGATCGCGGTGGTAAAACTGCTGCTACTACCAACAGCGCCACACTCACACCGCTAATAGCATACAGCCACCCCGCCATTGTATTGACAGCCGCACCAAAAAAACAAATAGCAACTCCCGCAAGCACCCAACCGCCGTATGTAGGTGTACTTGCCCGATTTTCTAACCAGTTGGTGATAGGTTTGATAATTTTCATGTTTCTTTTTTAACCCAACATCACCGGAAGTTCACAGTGTTATGGAAATGATGCTACTTTCACCCACACAATAAGATCAACATAAATTATTTGTATTGATTCTGAAGCATGTGATTAGAAAGACTTTAATATATTTGAGTATACTGAAGTAAGCATAATTCTAGTTATATAAAGCAGAGGGTTGATGTTTGATGCTCTTTTACGATGTGGTTACTTTCCTCATGAATTACCACCACCATTTCAAACAACTTCACTGGGAAAGGCAATTACACCACAGATATCATCCTTATCACACCCATTTATTTATGATCCAAAATTTAATAAACCTGTGTCTAAGCTGTCGAGATTCAATCTAGCACGGGCAGGTACTCTACGCCGTATTTTGAGCATTCCAAACCCCATAAATTATGTCCAGTTAGCCCACATTATTAGTAGTGATTGGCAACAAATAATACAGCATATTCATCAATCAACTTTATCATTAAGTAAACCAATACAAAAATCTGGAAATCTCCGCGCTGTTCAGCGATTTAAGGGTTTTAACGAATTACCAGAGATACGTGCTATTGAACGTACTAATTGCCGCTACTTACTTACGGCTGATATTAATGCTTTTTATCCTTCAATCTATACACATAGTATTCCTTGGGCTTTTCACACAAAAGATTCAGCTAAGTCTCAACGTCGCTATAACCAATTGTTAGGAAATAAACTTGACACTTTAATTAGAAATGCACAAGATCAACAGACAAAAGGTATTCCAATTGGAACGGATACATCTTTAATTATTGCTGAGTCAATTCTGACCGTTGTTGATCAAAAACTCAAAAATAAATTTCCATCAATTCGTGGGTTTCGGTATGTTGATGACTATGAATTATGTTTTTGGTCATTCGCAGAAGCAGAAGCAGCTCTTTTTATACTTCAAGAATTACTTACAGAGTTTGAACTTCAATTAAATCCAAGTAAAACTAGAATTGTAGAGTTACCTCAAAGAATAGAGAGACAATGGGTTACTGAATTACGAATATTTGAGTTTAGAGAAGGAACACAAGCACAACATACAGATATTATTCAATACTTTGATCAAGCATTCGATTTGTGGGCAGATCACCATGAAGAAGCAGTACTGAAATACGCTGTGTCAAGAACACAGTCTATAACTATACCGCGAAAAAATTGGTCTCTATATGAAGCGTTGCTTCTAAAATGTTCTTTAGCGGAGGCTGGAACTCTACCTATAGTAATAGAACAGCTCAAACGTTATTTAGAGGGTGGTTATCAACTCAACCAAGATTTGATTTGTGAAACATTTGCACGAATAGTTGAGTTACACGCTCCTCGTGGTCATGGGAGTGAGGTAGCCTGGGTGATTTGGGGTTCTCTTATTTTAAAACTCCCTATTAGTGAGAAAACCGCAAACATAATTGTAACAATGGATGATTCAGTTGTTGCCTTACTCGCTCTTGATGCAAAAAGCAAGGGAATCATTAGCACAACAGTAGATTTTAATTTATGGAGTCAATATATGACATCTGATGAACTATATGGTTGTAATTGGCTACTCTGCTATCAAGCCTTTAAAAACAATTGGTTGCCATCTAAAGATGGAAAAAACTATCTGATAGAAGACCCAGAATTCTCATTTTTAAGTAGTCATAATGTGCAATTTTATGACTCTATGAGTTCAGTTGTTTACTCAGTACCACCAGTGCCACGTTTTTCAGCACCAGTTTTTCCTACTGGTGGATATTGATAGCATAATCATTGCCATTCTTTTGTAATAATTTAACGAGTTCGCATTTAAAAATTCTTGACTTGTAACGGGTGCATCCCAGTTTTTATTATTTTTCAGGATAAAAAGAGCTAGACGATATATACAGTAAGGCTCGTCTACTGGGATTATTTTTCTATTTGGGAATTTTAAAAAGCGAGATGCTCCCTGCGCGTTATGCGTTGCTAATACACCTGATAATTATTGAGAATGCAACAGTTTTAACTCAGAAGTTGCCAGTTGACAATATCAAAAACAAATAGGGGTAAAATTTTTACCCCTACACAGTAATATATACATTTTGAAGGAATCTTGAATTTAGGTTAAGTGATTTTCTAGCAATGATGCGATCGCTTCTGGATGAAGTTTCTTATACTTCTTTTTACCGAGTAACAAAACGCAGTTAGGGGCGCTGCTGCAACGTTTTTGACAATCCGTGTGTTCGATTTTAACTTTGTCTCGCAAACCGCGATCGCACAGAGTTTTTTCTAATTCTGATAATAAACCTTTACCGCCTTTTTTCACACAGCCAGATTTTTGACACACCATAATTTTGGCTTCTGGTTGCGGTAATAATTCTTGAGTTGGACAAGCAGCAACTGGTGTGACTTGATGTGCTTTAATTTTGATTTTGCCTGTGCGTGTGTTGACTTTACTCACACCACAAACATGAATTTGCTCACCAGGAGCTAAACTACATTGCAACGAACTACGCAAATCTTTTGGTAATTTGATATATAAATTACCAGAAGGAATTGCTAATTGCAGATATTTAGCTTTTCCTGATTTAATGCCTGCAAAACCCTGGAACTGACCTTCTAAGTTCAATTCCGATAATCTGAGATATTTGTCACCCATGTTAACTACTCAAAATTTAATTACAAAATAATTAACCCCATGCTTGTGGGGCATTTCTGCTGATTCTTGAGTAAAAAGGAAGAAGGAAAAATTGGTTGTTACTTTTTGCCTTCTCTCTTTACTGTTGACTTGTATTTTTTCGCTAGATTCCTATAGGTAATAGCCTACAAATCAGGAATGAATATTTTTATTCTCTAGCCTCTAGCCTCTGATTTCAAGCCAAGCGTCTAGCTTCTACAGTTTTAGGCAAATTTGCTACATCAGGTATTTCGGGAAATTCTAATTCCCAACCATTGGCTAAGGTAAGAATTTTACCAGCTTCACCGTCTGTTTGTTTAACTACTACTTCTTCTAAATCTTTTTTAGCGACGTAGACTGTTAAATTACCATTATCATTCATCCGTAGCATTACCTTCATGATTTTCCTCAGCAGATTCTAGTTCTTTTTTGCGACAACCAACAACAATGCCTTTATCTAAAAAATGCACCGCATAAATATAGGAACGTTGTAAAAAAGTGCCTATACTTGCTACGTAACCAATGTCTCCTTTCTTCGCTAAAATTTCGCCAATTTCTCTACCGGGAAATGTACCGTCATTTTTAATTTGTTTGCGGAGTCTGACTTTTTCACCAATTTCAAAATCAGGTTCTGACTCTAATTCGTATTCATCGGGTTGCATGAGAATACCTCTGTTCTTTTACCAAGTTCAACAGTTCTTCGGTTGTCAGGCTGCGTTTTTTCTTAACTGATTGTTGGCGGACTGCATCTAATACAGATTGGGTTTCTTCGGGGTTGAGAAAGATCCCATGCTGCTGAAGTAAGCTAGATACCAAATGCTTTCCAGAATGCTTACCAACGACTAAACGTCTTTCCCAACCAACTTCTTCTGGTGCAAAGGGTTCGTAGGTGTTAGGGTTTTGTAATACGCCGTGTGCATGAATTCCAGATTCGTGAGCAAAGGTATTCTCACCAACAATTGCTTTCCAAGGTGGTACACCAGCACCGGCGGCTGCGGCTACAAGTTGCGATAATTCCAACAAACGGGGTGTGTTAATTCCCATATCTAAGCCATAGATGCGTTTGATGGCCATGACAACTTCTTCTAAAGCGGCGTTACCTGCTCTTTCACCCAAGCCGTTGACGGTGGTGTTAACAGATATTGCGCCACCTTTAATTCCGGCGAGTGCGTTAGCTGTCGCCAAGCCGAAATCGTTGTGGGTGTGGATTTCTACAGGAATAGACAACCAAGAAACAAGGCGCTTAACTTTTTTGTAGGTGGTGAAAGGATCGAGAACTCCTACGGTGTCGCAGAAACGAAAGCGAGATGCACCCCATTCTT
This sequence comes from Aulosira sp. FACHB-615, assembly GCF_014698045.1. Lineage (GTDB taxonomy): Bacteria > Cyanobacteriota > Cyanobacteriia > Cyanobacteriales > Nostocaceae > Nostoc_B. The sequence continues at coordinate 129,181 of NZ_JACJSE010000016.1, read as the reverse complement.
GAGCATACAGAGCGACATCTAACAAAAAGTTTTCATCGGCTCTGGAAGAATCTTCGCCACCGACGGCTACCCAAAGACCGCGATCGCGTGCGTAACTGATACAATCTTTGAGTCTTTGCAGACTTACTCGCCACTGTCCATGAAACTTGGCAGCGATTTGGATACCGGAAACCGGAATCGCAATATGTACTCGCTGCATTCCACAAGCAATGGAAGCTTTGATATCAGAAATTACAGCGCGGTTCCAGGCGAGGAGGTTGGCTTTTAATCCCAAGTCAGCAATGATTGAGATGGCACGAATTTCATCTTCTCCCATCGCTGGGATACCGACTTCTAATTCATGCACGCCGATAGCATCGAGAAATTTGGCGATCGCAATTTTCTCTTTTAAGGTAAAAGCAACACCTGCTGCTTGTTCGCCATCGCGTAATGTAGTGTCATTAATTATGATTTCACTCATTTCAAACAGCCTCATAGGAATTTTTCTTAATATTCTTTCTGTAGCGTTAATTATTTTCCGCAACGCTGAGTAAAGGTAAATGCTATAAATTAATCCAATTAATATTTTGTCTTCATCATTCTTTAATATTAACCAGATAAAGACATCGCATCTGTATGACAGAAAACAAAACGACAGTATAATTTAACTGCCATTTTCACTATTGTCATGCACACTTTTTTCTAGTAGAAGATAGCCCAAATAGGTGTTAAGTAGACTGGAAACAAATAAGAAAACAAATCCACAAACAAAGCTAGAAATCATAATCCTATCTCCCGATAATTGCAAGTCATTTCTGCCAAAAAGTTGTAACTAGCGATCGCCAACATATTGCCAGTAAAAATTTGTTCAGTTCATCCCACAAATCAAAGCTCCAATTTCTCCCTTGTCTCCCCTGTCTCCCCCATCTCCCTATCTATGCTCATCTAGCCAATCTAAAATTTGTTCTAGCTGTTCTAAGTTGACCAATCCATATTGCCAAAGCAGCATCGGTAATGGTGCATCATCAAATTTTTTGTGTCGCAGTGCTACAGCAATATCTGCATTGGTGAGTTCGAGTTCTGTATGTAAAAATTTGATGAATTTTGATTCTTTCGTGCGGGTGGACATAACTAAACCAGAAACAGATAAGTATAGAGGAGAATTAAAGATTGAGTATGCAATTTAGGCAACTAAAAAAATCAGAGTTAAAAATAAAAGAGAAGCTGATTTTTTTGGTTTGTCAAGACAGGTTTATAAATCCCAACAATGTTTTAACCAGTTGACCAATTCTTGACGTGGCGCGAAAAATTGCATAATCGTACTACGGACTAAAATTGCTGCCAGTAAACTGTTAATTTGGACTCGTAAAGAACCATCCGGGTGACAAGCGCAGGGAATCATTAACTCTTGCAAACGGTGATAAATTCGCCAGCGATCGCTCAAAGGAATCTGTAAAATTTGCTCACCTAAAGTATTATTTGTCATTGGTCATTTGTCCTTTGTCCTTTTGCTTTTGTGTAATATTAGTTACTATGTTTTATTCTTTTGCCTTTTGAGTTTTAACTTCTGATTGACTGATTGATTCGTAAGCTTTGATTTTTTGTTCAAGTTGCTCAATGCGAGATAGTAAGGAACGAATCACAGTGGCTTCCACATCCGGGAGTTTGTTATGTTCGAGAGGAGATTGATTCTTGTCTTTGCGAGAAATAATTCGTCCGGGAACGCCGACAACAGTGGAATCAGCCGGAACATCACGCAACACAACGGAACCCGCACCCACACGGACGCGATCGCCTAATTGAATATTTCCTAAAACCTTCGCACCAGAACCAATCACAACGTTGTTACCCACAGTCGGGTGACGTTTCCCGCTTTCCTTCCCAGTGCCGCCGAGAGTCACACCTTGGTAAATCAGCGTGTAGTCTCCCACAATCGCCGTTTCCCCAATCACAACCCCCATCCCGTGGTCGATAAATACCCCTTTACCAATCTCTGCACCAGGGTGAATTTCAATTCCGGTTAAGAATCGACCAATATGAGAAATGAAACGCGGAAAGAAAGCTACGCCTCGACGATGCAACCAGTGAGCTAGACGATGTAAACAAAGCGCGTGGAAGCCAGGGTAGCAAAACACCACCTCTAACCAATTACGTGCAGCCGGATCACGTTCAAAAATAATCCGAAAATCACTCAACACTGGCTCAAAAGAAGTGACAGCAGAGAGTAAATTTTTCAGCAGGGATGTTTTTACAGAATCAGGCGCTACTGTCGCTGGTTGATTACTGTCTAATGACTGTTGCATCGGTACTGTCTGGGTAAAAAAGCCTTGTGCTATTTTTATGCTTATAGCAGGCGACCCCCAACAGGACAGTACACTCTATGTCGGTTGGATTTATTGTATTTATTAAGGTTGTACTCAACCACTACAAAGCTTTATTTTTAATTAATAATAAATTTCTCTTGGGGTAGGGGTACTAGCTTTTTAAAGTAGGGGTACTAGTATTTCTTGGGTGGGGGTTTAAGAATTGCGGTACTCACCATCAAAACCTTGACCCGTCTGAATTTGCAGCGATTTATCCAAGTTATTTTACGATATATTAAGCTGTACTCAATTGCCCGGAAATCGGGTGTAGAGACGACTACAACTTAATTTCTGTATCTCTAGTTACGATTGTAATTTTACGGTTTTGCCACCCAAAAAACCAAATTCTTCACTTTGTTTTAGCTTTTATTATTTGTATTTGGAGATACTAATAAATTCCGATTTTACACCCTGTTGATTTGTGGGAGGATGGTGAAGCAATCTTTCCCCCCACACTCCCCACACCCCCACACCCCCCACACTCCCCACACCCCCCACACTCCCCACACTCCCCACACTCCCCACACTCCCCACACTCCCCACACTCCCCACACCCCCCAAACTCCCCACACTCCCACACCCCCTACTCCCCATTCCCCGATAAATAGCAATGACAATTGGGCTTTTCAATGAGTGACTCAACCAAGGCATTGAGGGCTGTGGCTGCTAGTAAACCACCGCCCAAAGTGCCTTCTGTGGTGATGGTAGGAATTGCTTGTTGCATAATTTGGCGTTTGGCGGCGGGTGCATGGCTAAAGCCGATGGGCATTCCGATGATGAGGGCGGGTTGAATTTTTTGTGCTTTAATGGCGGTGCAGGCGGCTAACAATACAGAGGGTGCATAACCAATGACTAAAATGCTACCCTGGGAGACTTGTAATAATTTTTCTTGCCATTCTTGATGTTGCCAAAATTCCTGTTCGGCTTCTGTGGCGGTGGTGATGTGGGTGTTATTAATTAAAGTTGTGACACGACAGCCTAAATGAGCTAATCTTGTTTGATCTAAAGCGGCGGCAACGGTAGGAATATCCACAAAAATCTCGCAACTGGCTGATAAGGCGTGACGACTAGCCGCGATCGCTCCGGCACTGACTCTCACAAAAGATGCTAAACTCACATCACCACAGGCTAAAACCAATTGCGAAATCAGATGTTGTTCAATTTCCGAACGGTCAGATAAATCAGGTAATAAATGTTGTAGAGATTCGGCAAATGCTTCTGAGTGGGTGTGTACTTGGGCATCTAAACCATTCCACAGTTTTTCTAACCCGCCTAATCCTATGTGGGTTTCGACTTCTAACAATTTTAGCTGGGCTAAGACTTCCGCCTGCATAATTTGACAATGGCGATCGCGTCCTAATAATCCTTCTAAGGCTGAGGCGGTTTGTCGCAATTGGGCAATTTGCTGCATAATTGCCTGATACTGTTTTTGTAATTGCGCTGTCAAAGTTTCGGTTTCTGGTTCCATCTCTAAAATGTGGCGGATGTGGTTGAGTTGGAACCCTTGTTGCTTCAGCGCCACAATTCTTTGCAGCCTGATGACATCTTGTTCTGTGTAAAGACGATAATTACTCGGCGATCTGACTGGTTGCGGCAACAAACCTAATTGATGGTAATGTCGTACCATACGCGGCGTAATGCCACCGCCAACCGCTTCCGTTAGTTCTTTGATTGTTAAAGAACAATTATTCATACATCACAGCCAAGCTAACCACATACTATTATTTTGAGGTTTAGACGAGATAACAAGACTTACGCACAGGCTCCGGGAAATCGTAGACGCGCAAGCGGCTTCCCGCAGGGTACCACAGAGACGCAGAGTTCACGGAGAAATAGGAGTTTGAGAGGTTTTTGCGTAAGTCCTAGATAAATTTAATTTCATAAGTAAGAATAGTCAGATCCCCGACTTCTTTGGAGAAGTCAGGGATCTCGCCCAACTAACTAAAACCCTTGCAACTGTTTCTCAGTCACCCAAGCAGCATGAAACCCATAAGGTACACGTTGGGGAATTAACACTCGCGCTACAGGTTCACCAGTAATATCTTGAGCATTCATCACCAATAATTCAGAAGTATTGGCTGTTTCATCGTGAACAAAAGTCATTAACCAGCCATCATCTTCAGCTGTGGCGTGAGGACGTGGTGCAAATATAGACTCACCACCATAACGCCCTTGCCCAAATTCACGAATTTGGGATGTACCATGATCAAAATCGTATTTAATTACCCCGTCGAACAAAGGTACAGGCGTAGGTGCGCTTTTATTCACGTAGCCATAGCGAGTTTGTCGTCCTAAGAAGTTTTCGTTGACGCGGGGAAATTCCCCAGCTGTGTCATCTAATCTGGATTCAGACACAGCCCCAGTCTTGAGGTTAAACCGCCATTGATGGAGTCGGGGAATATTCCCATCAGGATCATCAACGCCATTAACACCCAACACAGAAGTAGAACTCATCCGACAGGCTATTAATACGACTTCATCACCTTGTTGATAGGCGTTGAGGGTATGAAACACGTAGCAAGCAGGACTTTCAAACCATTGAATCTTGCTGTTATCACCGTGACGTGGGAGAATGCCAAAACGACTGGGGCGATCGCACTCAAACATGATCATTGGTTTTCCCTGCTGTATCCTTGCTGGGTTGAAGGTCAAGGGTAAATCCATGAAAATTGTATAGTCTTCTGTAATGGCAAAGTCGTGCATCATCACAGGTTCAGGAATTTCAATCGGTACAGTGAATAACAACTCCCCGGTAGCGGAAACTATGCCGTACTGCAAATATGGCGGCGTAAATGAATAGCCAAAAAACACCATTTCACCCGTAATTGGATCTACCTTTGGGTGTGCCGTAAACGGAGAAACAAGTTTGCCATTATAGGTGTGTTCGCCAATTGTCTTTAACTCAGGTACTTGAATTGTATGAGGCGCACCAGCTTCCCACACTGCTAATAACTGACCACCATGCCAAACTAAGGCGGTATTGGCGGTATTTCTCGATATTGGTGGCGCATCTGTTTGTGGTGGTTCTAACAACCCAGTCAAGACTGCTTTACCCGCTTCATGTTCTGTTTCCCATTTTTGCGTCTGCACATAACGGTTGCGATAAACCGCCTTACCGCCACTAATTCTGACACCGTGCAGCATCCCGTCACCATCAAACCAATGATACTGACCAATAGGTGAATATTGCGGGTTAGGGCCATTCCGCACAAACATCCCTGATAGTTCTGGTGGGAGTTCCCCAATTACTTGCAGGTTTTCTGCCGTAATTTCTGCGGAAATTGGCGCAAAATTGCCATCAAGATAAGGATTTACTGCTGTTGTGGTCATGATGTTGTCTACAAAACGCTGTGAATTTGCAATACTACTTAATCTTAATGATGACAATATAGCAATCCTCATAGGGAACAGGTGGGAGGGGTTGGAGGTGTGGGAGGTTTGGGAGGATGGTGAAGAAATCTTTCCCCCCACACTCCCCACACTTCCCACACTTCCCACACTTCCCCCACTCCCCACACTTCCCCCACTCCCCACACTCCCCACACTCCCCACACTTCCCCCACTCCCCACACTCTTTCAAGGGCAGGCTTTTTTTATTAGACAAATTTTTGGGCTTTTAAAACCAAAATTATTGTCTGAACAGTTAAAACTACGTTTCATAATTGAGAATATTCTCAACTATTTATCGAAGGTTTAAAAACCTGCCCTTGAAAGCTCCCCACACTCCCCACACTCCCCTCTCTCCCCACACCCCGCCCCGAAGAGGCTAGTCAGCGAATAGGGTGCGCTAACAGTGTTAACGCACCCTACAAAAATTAATAGATTGTTGACAAAAGTAGATATATCTAAATAAAACCTACAGATGTAAACTTCTGTAATATTGATAACTTGCCAAGCATTGATAGTTGTAGTAAATATCTCGGCTCTAAATATTTACTTAATATTTAAACTTATGATTGTTGAGGCCCTTTAGCATCGCATTCTCTGTGCCAGCATCGTTTGAGCAAATCAATCCGCCAGCTATGAGCAAAGCGTTGGGGATTTAATTCTAGTTGATGATCACGGCTAAATAAGGGCTGGTTGAGATATTGCCAAAGAGGAAATTTAATCTTGGTGTGTTTTTCTGCCATAACGAGGAACAAAGGAAATATATATAAGCGATCGCCTTATAGCAGCAGTGGAAATTTTTACTCAAAACTACCACTTACTGATTTTCTAGTTAAAGATGACATGATAAGTATTCAATTGTCCTGGTGACAATTGCGGAATTTTACGTAAAGTTTTCTGTCCAGTTCGTTAGACTCAAGATCATGTTAAAAGTTCCTAAAGCTTAATACTGCTTGGTTCTAATTGCTGTGGCTGGCGGTTGTACTGAGTTCCTATATGAGATAGGTGTCGGTTTCTCAGACAGTTTCTGACTGTTTGCCATCCTCGCAACACATTTATATATCCTGAAACCAACACTTGAGTTACCATGTCTGCTATTGCTTTTGTGCATTTGCGTGGGGAGTAGTCAAAAATCAATATGGCAACAGTTATCAGTCAGCAAAGCGTTGAGAAGTTAGTTGGCATTGCCGAGCAGTTTGTACTTCAAGGTAAGGTTAAGAGTGTCACAGCATTTGGCAGTGGGAATATTAATGACACTTTTTTAGTGACTCTCGATGGCGCAACCCCAGAACATTTTGTTTTACAACGCATCAACACTCAAGTATTTCGCCAGCCGCAACTGATTATGCAGAATATGCGGATTTTTAGCGATCATGTTTATCAGCGTTTGCAATCCACACCCCTCAACCGTCGCTGGGAAGTACCACGGGTGTTGTCAACTCAGGATGCTCAAGATTATTACATTAATGCTGAGGGTGATTTTTGGCGAGCAATTAGCTTTATTCAAGACTCACAGTCTTTTGATACGATGCCTAATATCGAATATGCCCAGGAAATTGGCTATGGCTTGGGGATGTTTCATAATTTGATTAGTGATTTACCACCAGAAAAGTTAGCCGATACACTTGCAGGTTTCCACATTACACCGCTTTACCTTGGTCATTATCAAGAAGTTTTAGCCAAAACTAGTCCCAAATCATCACCAGAGGTTAATTACTGTTTGCAGTTTGTGAGCGATCGCACCAGTTTTGCCCATATCCTAGAAAATGCTAAAGCTCAAGGTCTACTACCATTACGCTTGATGCACGGCGATCCTAAAATTAATAACGTCTTATTTGATACTGTTACTCAAAAAGCTGTCAGTGTAATTGACTTGGATACTGTCAAGCCAGGACTCATACATTACGATATTGGTGACTGTTTGCGCTCTGGTTGCAATCCGGCTGGCGAAGAAACCGAAGATTGGGATAGTGTGTATTTTAATACTGATTTATGTGCGGGAATTTTACAAGGTTATCTGGCGGTAGCTAAGGCGTTTTTGACAGAAAATGATTACGCCTATATGTATGATGGCATTCGGTTGATTGCCTTTGAATTAGGATTGCGGTTTTTTACCGATTACTTAGCTGGAAATGTTTATTTTAAAGTCAAACATCCAGAACATAATTTAGCAAGGGCGATCGTGCAGTTTAAGCTAACCGAAAGTATAGAATCCCAAGAAACCCAAATTCGCCAGATTATTCAGGATGTCAACAACCCCACCCACAAGGGGATGGGGCTTGTGATTCAAGTTCCCATTTCTGGGCAGACCACAATAGGCTGATTGACCGCAGCCCTGAGTTTGAGAAAATCCTCACGAATATTCACCGCAGCATTGTAATCCCCATGGCACTCGTACCCACACTTCTTACACCGAAATTCAGCCTGAGACGGGCGATTCCCTCGCTCAATGTGTCCACACTGGCTGCATTTCTGAGAGGTGTAGCGCGGGTCAACAAAACCCACATTCACGCCTCTAGCTTCGGCTTTGTAGGTGACAAATGCCTGGAATTGGTGAAAGCTCCATCCATGCAGTCTGCGGCGTTGAGCCTTCCTCATCTTGGCTCTACCGCGAATGTTTGTGAGGTCTTCAAAAACCAATGTTGCACCAGACTGAACAGACCGAGCCAAACGCTTACTCAGCAAATGGTCACAGTCTTTTCTGAAACGTCTCTGTCTGCCCGACAACTTTTTCAGATGTCGCTTGGCAGATTTCGTGCCTTTAGATTGCAGTTTACGGCGCAACTCAAACGTTCTATCTTCTACTCCTTTCCAATGGTCGGAGCCGTACTTACTCCCTCTGCTATCAACCGCAGGAGAAGCGATACCCAAATCCACACCGACAACCTCATCTGTTGTAATGGTTTCAGGGGTTTTAATCTCCATGACAACGTGCAGCCACCATCGCCCTTTGCGGTCTTGCAACAAGTCTGCACTGGTGTTTTTCCAGTTCAGGTATTGCCGATAGTATTCAGCTATTTCAAAGGGCAGTTTTACCCGTCTGTTGATGCTGAGTATCGTCAACTCTTTGCGGTCGAACCAGACTGTGTAAGACCTGGCATCGTACTGAATGGGGCAACGTTTCGAGGTTGGACAGCTAACTGTTTTGCCCTTCTTCTTCAGGCTCTTAGCCGATTTCAAAGCCTCGGTTGCTTTGACCCTAGCGGCACAGACAAACTGAGAAGGCAAGCCAGTAATGGCGCGATGGTCGTAGTAGGTTGCTTTGTGCAGTTCTACGCCATTTGCCAAGTCGTTTTCCCATCCATGCTGACACACCGCATTGAACGACCAGGTGTATTGCTCAATCGTTTGAGACAGCACCGAATCAGTTTCGATGTCGGGTTGAAGTTGGATGCGAATCGTTCTTTGCATACACACATTGTATCTTCATCTAGGCGTGAGGTTATCTGTGAGTTGCAAAGATTGTGTGTCGATTTCGGGGGCATTGAACCCCGCTCAATCGACGCTCCTATCCCTCCGCGCCCACAAGGGGATGCGGTTTCCCGGAGATTCCGATGAAATGAACGCGCAAAAATTTACTTTGCAACCTTTTAAATCTGACAATTTGCTACCAGATGTCCAAATCATCGGTAATATAGCCCGTAACGATCATCAACTCATGATTAGCTACAGCTTAATCGGGAATTTAACAGATATCATGATTGCGCCACCGTCAGATACTCCCACCCGCAAAGATGGACTCTGGGAAGATACCTGTTTTGAGTTTTTTGTAGGAATCAAAGACTCAGAATGCTATTGGGAATTTAACCTTTCCCCAGCTAAACACTGGAATGTGTATCGTTTTACAGGTTATCGCCAAGGAATGGAGGTGGAAACGGCTTGGACAACTCTACCATTCAATATTGACCGTCAAGCTGAGATTTTTACCCTGAATTTAGATGTAGACTTGGTTAAGATTGTGGCATCCAACCAAGACATTGACGTAGCAATCACGACTGTGGTTAAACAAAAAAATCATCAGGTGTCCTATTGGGCGTTAGCGCATAAAGGTGCTGAAGCTGATTTTCACTTACGGGATAGTTTTTTAATTCGCCTGTGAATCATACAGAACTGACGCATAAAGATTGTCTTTGGAGATTGGGTGTAGGGGCTTCGCCGTGAGCGTCAGCCGAACGGTGAAAGGGTTTTAGATATAGCAGGTGACAGGTAATAGGTGACAGTAACAGTGTCAGGACTTACGCACCAAGATTGTCTATGAAGATTGGGTGTAAGGGTGTAAGGGTGTGTGGCGTAAGGGTTTTAGATACATACACCCCTACACCCTTGATTTTTGTAAGTCCTAAAAAGGTAATGAGGGGTCTGACCCATCAGGGGGTTCACCCAGCAGGCATAATGCCACTTGCAAAAATACAATTTTAGTAATCGATTACTTTGTTCAGGGTTTTATAGGCTATATATTAAAGCGATCGCTACCACGGAACTGCGATCGCTTTTTATTTATGAGTTTAGGGGTGTAGGGAAGTGAGGGTGTAAGGGTTTAGGGGTATAAAAAGAAAAATAGAACTATAAATTTTCTATCACCTGTAACCTATAACCTATCACCTATAGCCTTTAAAACCTATATGTTTTTATACCTTTCTAAGTTGCTACCACTGTTCTTTTATCCTTTGGGATTGGCGAGTATGAGTTTGGTAGTAGCTTTGATTACCATCAGGAAACAACCGCGTATAGCGACAGGTGCGATCGCCTTGGGGTTAGTTTTATTGCTATTCTGTAGTAATGCTTGGGTAGCTAAGGCACTGGTGCGATCGCTAGAATGGCAAAATATACCGTCTCAGCAAATGCCAAATGCAGAAGCAATCGTTGTTTTAGGTGGTGCGACTAAATCAGCTTCTTTCCCAAGACCAGCAGTTGATTTAAGTGAATCAGGCGATCGGGTAATTTATGCAGCACAGTTATATCGGCAAAAAAAAGCGCCTTTGATTATTCTCAGTGGTGGTCGGATTGATTGGCGTGGTAGCGGTCAACCAGAATCAACAGATATGGCCAGTATTTTGACATCTCTTGGCATTCCAACACAAGCAATCATTGAGGAACCAAATTCTCTTAACACTTATCAAAATGCTGTAAATGTCAAACAAATTTTACAATCTCGGAGTATCAAAAAAATATTATTAGTCACTTCAGCTATGCACATGCCGCGATCGCTTAAAATTTTCCAACGTCAAGGTATTGACGCTATCCCCGCACCAACTGACTTTCTGGTAACTCAAGGCGAACTGCAAGAACTGGTTAACACACCTAAAGCCGCCTTGCTAAATTTACTACCCGACACCGATAACTTACATCAATTTACCAGTGCTTTGAAAGAATATATTGGTAGTTTTATCTATCGCTTACGTGGTTGGCTGTAGCTATGACTTACGCAACTGGCATATTTTTTCTGTAGGGTGTGTGACGCAACGAGAAGATTTGAACGTAGTCATCAGATTTATAGCGTCACGCACCAACCACCAATTGTGACACTTACGTAAGTCCTGTTAGCATCTATAGGAATCCGGTTTGATTTCTGAATTTATTTGTGTAAGTAGGGAATAGGGAGTTGGGAGTAGGAAAGAAGCCTGATCTGAGTGTACTGATTTTTTTCCCAAATCAAATATGAGTCCTATAGCAGAATACAGAAGTCAGAATTTAGTCTCTAACATAGATTTGCGGCTTAAATGATGTAATACTCTGACTTGAAATATCCTGTAAATAAGTCGTTAATAGTAATCTTACTGATTCATCAAGCTTTTAATCTAAAATCTAAAATTGGTATGAGTCACCCAACATTGTTAGATCCAAATCGCTCTTATACATTTAGCAATTATTTTGAATTAGGGTTTGCAGTTGATGATTTAGTCACAGAATTTGGTTATACTTTTGAGCGGAAATTTCTTAATTTACCGCAGTATTCTGGGACATTAGATAGAGTCGCAGAACTAAAGCAGCGTCTTGAAGAAATTCTACCATATATAGATTTAGAAAATGAAGCTACACGCCGAGAAATCCTGATTGCACCAGTTGTAATTGAGTTAATTCACTATTCCCATGCTAAATTAAAAATTGAGTACAATATTAAAGTTAATAACCAACTGCAAGGTAACTTAGATTATTATCTACGAAACCAATCTAATGTCATTGTAATTGAAGCTAAACAAGCAGATATAAATAAAGGCTTTACCCAATTAGCCACTGAAATGATTGCCCTTGACCGATGGCTAGATTCCAATCAAACAGAAATATTAGGAGCGGTAACAACAGGTAATATTTGGCAATTTGGCATTCTATATCGAAAGCCACAAATTATCGAACAAGCAATCAATCTTTACCGAGTTACTGAAGAATTAGAAGTAATAATTAGAATTATCCTGGCTGCACTGTTCAAAGAAAATTAGTTTTTCTCAAAATATCACCTAATCATCTCAGAACTTCTAAACTTATCATACAAACCATGCCCCAAGAATTACCTCATATTATTCCTGCTCCGCAACCGGGAGTTGCAGAAAATTTTAGTACTTACCAAACCACCCATGAATTTTATTACGAAGTTCAGCAACGCTTAGAGTTTCAGCGTTATTGTGAATGGTATAACGCTACGGCAGAAAATCACCGTCAAGAACTCAAAAAAATGCGCGGCGAACTCAACATTTTTCGGTGGTTCCTTCGCCGCTTTTGAGTAATTTAGATGATTTCTAACTCATTTTCGCGCAAGTGGGCTTTAAACTTTTTATTAAACTGAACTAATATTGGCAAGTTAGCACTAACAGGTCTACCTTGCCATTGAGTCACAATATCTACAACATCGCCTTCTGAGCCTTCAAGGTCAAAAGCTTGAGAGCGATGTTCAGGGTGATGGTAAACTACCACTGATTTTACAACACGGACGCGATCGCCAACTTTCATAAGAGAATTTACACCTAGCTTTTGCGGTTCCACAAGCATCTCCACAGCCATCCCTCATCGAACTTGCTGAGTGAAAAACCAACTGTCTAAAACAGTTATTTTTCATCTCTCATCGAGACAAACACATCAAATACAGCGTTTGCAACTTTGATACAAACAAAGCCTGACAGTGCAGGCTTGGCTCATAGTTAACCAGCGACAAATGTCTCACTGCTTTTTTCCTCATTGCACTTGTCCACGCTTACGGGTGTCTCAAAAGCACTTTTTTGAGGATTTTTCAGCTAACAGGCTATAAAAGTCCTGTTTTACCTTTTCTGTGCGCTTTAACAACAGTTCCAATTCTACATCAAATGGCTATTTCGTTCCTATATGCTGTGTTTGGCAGTTATAGGATTTAGGCACAAAGGCGAGTTGTTGACATTGATACCTAGTTGTAGAGACGTTGTATACAACGTCTCTACAACTACTGATAAGTTGCATCTTCATCAATAAACGCTGTCAAGGTTTTGCTTACTTCTTTTGTGGACAAATTGACTGCATTGGTTGGGGTAATTTTTGACAAGCTTGCTGGAATGTCTGGGGACTGAGTAACCAAAAAAGTAATAATCCCAGAGTTGTACCGCCAACTACCAACAAGGCTAATAATCTTCCCTTTGCTACAGGAGGCTTTTTCCGCCGACGAGGTTTCTTGACTGGTGTGGGAATTGGTTCAGGTATTGGTTCTGCTGTCAAGTCTAAGTCTAATAAGGCTTGGGAACTTTCTGTTAAAGTTGGTTCGGGTTCGTCTAGTTCGGGAATTTCTGTTTCAACAATCTCTACTTCCACTTGTGGCGATGATGAAGTGACTGGTACTAAGTATTCTTTAGCAAGTCGGCAAAGGGTGAGAACCACTGATGTATTATCATGACCATTTTTTTGATTGGCAAGATGAATTAAATTTTCTACAGCTTCTGTCAGGGAAAGTTCACCAGATAATACAGGTATGGCAAAATCTTGCCAAGCGTGTTCTACCCAATCATTATCACTTAAACCATCAGAACACAGTAGTAATAAACCTTCTTCATCGATGATGAATCTTTGAATTGTTACTCGCAAAAAGTCTGCTTCTTTTGTACCCAATGCTTGAGTCAAAGCGGTTGCATCTAATCTCTGGAGTGCTTGTCGATACAAACTCCTCCCGTAGCGGACTTCTCGCCAAGCCACATCATCATCGACTGTGAGTAATTGACAGTAATTACGAGTTATCCAGTAAGCGCGACTATCACCAATGTTGGCTAAGTAAAGTTCATGGGCATTGTCCGATCGCCATCCTGAAATTGTTACTATTGGTTGGGGTAATTGCAGTGCCATCACCAAGGTTGTCGCCATACGTTCTCTACCTTGGCGTTTTTGTTCATCGTTCCGGGAACAAATTAAATTATTCACTACCCGCAAGCTGGCTTCTAGCTGTTCTTGCAATAGTTTGGGTGCTACAGGTTCAATTTGTTCGCTGACTTCTGTTAATAAGGCACGGATTTGCAATTTTAAAGATTGTACCGCCATTTGGCTGGCTACTTCACCACCTTGATGCCCACCAATCCCATCACAAACCATTGATAAGCGCGGGATGAGGGGGTCATAGGGTTCATTGGTGTTGGGGTAGCAAGTGTCTTCGTTTTGGGTGGGTTCTGTGCCGATATCGGTTGTGCCGGCTACTTGCAGGCTGAGTGGTAGTTCGCCGGCGGCTGAAAGTAAGAGCGTATTCAGTTGACTAGTGATATTTTCTAGATTGACTGTGCGATCGCACATCTGCTCAACTATATTTTGTAATGATTCCGCTACTTGTGGCTGTGCCAATGCTATCCAAGGTTGCCAAGATTGAGCTAAATCACGTAAGCTGGGTTTTTCGCTTTGGGCTGGATAAAGTTCTACAAGACGCACACACCAGCCTTGAACGCGCAAGTTATGGGGAATCAGTAAACTTTGCTCAACGCCTTGTTCTGCTAAAGGTTGCCAAAGTTGGAGAATTTGCCATAACCAATAAACTTGTCTGACGGCGGTGGCTTGTTCCCAACCATCAGTGATGCTGGGGTATAAGTTACCTGTTGCATCTATAGGCGCATTTTCTAACAACAGAATATCTTCTGCATCTTCCTCAGCCGGAACAAAGCCATAAACTTGGGGCAGATGTAAATGCTGTTGATACAGTTTTAAATAAGGAATAATTACTTGAGGTAAATCTTGTAATGTTTCTGGTGGTAGTCCTGGTTGCGTATCTAGCCAGATTTGCGGTTGAATAACCTCATATCTTTCTGCAACTTGCGTTTCTGGGGAGATGTTAGCGCCAAAATTACCAGTCGCCCAGAGGTAACGGTGAACTAAAGGAGTTTGACAATTACTACAAATGCGTTCTCCAAGTGGGTTAATTGGGCGATCGCATGTTGGATTTAGACAATAAATTACTCGTTGAGTAGAAATTATCATAAATGATATCTTGCACCATTCTCAATAACCGTAGGCTGGATAATGCCACAACGTAAAAATTAGGATATGAGCAAATTCATCACATTGCCCACCCCTCCTTATACCATCTCCGTAGCCGTAGGGTGAGCCATACCATAACGTAGAAATGAGGATATAAGCAAATGCCCACCCTAGGTTATACCATGCTCAACAACCTTAAGGTGGGCAATATCTGAAACTTGAATAGGACTTACACATAAAACCGAAAAATCAAGGGTTTTGGCGAGGGTATAGGGGTGTATTTATCTAAAACCTATACGCCACACACCCTTACACCCAATCTTCATAGACAATCTTGGTGCGTAAGTCCTGTTGAATAAAGGATATAGGATGTCAAGGTTTTGCATAAGAACATCCTTCGGCCGATGCTCACAGCAAAGCCCTTACATCCCTCTTGAACAATCATCTTATTGGATAAAACCAGACTTAAGTGTTGATCTTTGGCTGAGTCAGCACTCCTGTATTCCGGGTTTCTCCATTATTTAAACGATTAATTGTTAACAGTGGTACTTCTTGTCGGCACGACAGGCAAAACCAATATAGTTCAGCATGACGGACATGACGCAGTAGGGAACCACCGCAACAGGGGCAAGTGTTGGCTCGCATACTCATTCCAATGTCCTCCTTAAAAAATAAGATTGATGATTAAATGCAGGTAAAAAGGTTGTAAATTATTACCGCCCTTGAGCGGTATGGATTTAACCGTTGAGGTTGATGCGATTTTTTATAATTTTTTTGTAGGCTGTTTCGTAGCCATCAACCATTTTAGTAAGACTCAATTTTTTGGTATCAACGGATAATCTGCAAGCAAAATTCCGTGATCAACTGTGACAAGCTAATTTAAATTAATTTGCCATTGAGCGTTACTCATACTGACGTAAGCTTACTTATAGTGGTGACTGTAGACGTTAAGTCATCCTTTGTAAAATTGCCGTGCTGAGGATGCACACTGGGCGTTGTAACCAAACTCGCTAAGGGTAATGCCCCAATTCCTACATGAGAATGAATGATGTCGAATTCCGCAGCTTGGCGCTGTTCTAACATTTCATACACTGCATACTCTTGGACATTAATGTCTAAACGTAAAGCCTGTGGATGAATTGCTCCTAAACAAGCCAGAGTTTGTGAATCACCAGAA
This sequence comes from Aulosira sp. FACHB-615, assembly GCF_014698045.1. Taxonomy (GTDB): domain Bacteria; phylum Cyanobacteriota; class Cyanobacteriia; order Cyanobacteriales; family Nostocaceae; genus Nostoc_B. The sequence goes on along the minus strand of NZ_JACJSE010000016.1, from coordinate 112,867 downwards.
GCAAACAAAGTTACTTTATGGCCACGATGCACTAATTCATCGGTCAAGCGACTCACTACCAGTTCAATTCCTCCATAATTTGGAGGTGGAACTCGTTCCCTAAAGGGGCTACCTGAGCGATTGTCATAAATTGTTTTGGTTTAGGCTGTCAGAAAGTCTTGCTATAAAGATTATTAAAATCTTTTCTTGCAGACAAAGCATTTTTACTGACTCTTTTAAGATTTCAATTAACTTAACTGACCTTTAAGAGTGCAACATTAGTTAACAGTAACGTCTCTGTCGTCCGCTAAATTTAAGACTATTTACAGGTTGTAGTCACTTAGTGTCTACACCTTTAAAATATAGCTCACCTTCCTTGATTTTCATCTACCTTGAGAATCAGAATTAGTCTGAATATTTTGTAGCGGAACTTACAAAAAACTATATTTTGTAGCCATAAATACTAAAAATCCCGGACGGGATCAATTTTCTCAGAGTCACAATCTGTTTAAAAATCGGCAGTTGCGAGGATCATTAACATAAAGATTAAATAATACTAAAATTTTGTTAACTGGGAATCTTAGGCATTAATTTCGATAAATAGCTAAATGAAAATTGTAACTTGGAATGTTAATTCAATTCGCACTCGTCTAGAACAGGTGATCTATTGGTTAAGTGAGAATCCTGTGGATGTGCTTTGTTTGCAAGAGACAAAAGTCATAGATGCCGATTTTCCGCGATCGCCCTTTGTAGAATTAGGCTACCATCTCTACATCTCAGGACAAAAAGCTTATAACGGTGTCGCCCTCATCTCCCGTCAACCACTAAAAGATGTGTCAGCAGGATTCACAGCCATCTTGCCTCACCTAGAACCAGAATGGGATGAGCAGAAACGCGTAATTACAGGTGTGATTGATGATATGCGGATTGTAAATTTATATGTACCCAATGGTTCCGCCATTGGTAGCGAGAAATATGAATATAAGTTACGCTGGTTGACTGTGTTAAGGGAGTATTTACAATTTTTGCTGAAGTCACAATCAGCCATTTGCATTTGTGGTGACTTTAATATTGCGCTGGAATCAATAGATATTCACGACAAAGTAAATGCAGATAACCATATTATGTCCTCACCAGCCGAACGCCAAGCCTTGAGAGATATTCTGGAATTAGGCTTTGCTGATGCTTTTCGTAAGTTTACTACTGAAGGCGGACATTATAGCTGGTGGGATTATCGCACAGCCGCCTTTCGCCGCAACTTGGGTTGGCGTATTGATCATCACTATCTCACACCAGTTTTATATGAGCGTGCCAAAAGTTGCATTATTGATGTGAACCCCAGAAAATTAACCCAACCCAGCGACCATACACCAGTGGTTGTGGAACTTGAATAGACCGAAAAGTTGTGAGGTTAACTTGCTCTCAAAGATATAAATTGCGAAGGAAGTGAAGAGTAGGAAATAGGAATATTAGGAATATTCTGTTTGAGCGCAACTTAGTATGAAATTTGTCTCAAGGTAACGTGGGCGAAAGTCAAACATGTGAATAGTGGGAATTTATTGGCAACTATTAGTTGATTGCGAGTAATATTGAAAACATAATAATTACTGAGCAAAACTAAAAGTCATGTTAGAGGAAAGTGATGTAAGTGACTTTTGGCGATCGCATAACTTTCGCCTCGAACCTTGGGGAAATGACTATGAACCGCCAATTCAAATCAGCGAAGAACTTGCGCCATCAGAAAGTGATGTTGATCCTACAGTAGAGACTTCTAAGGATTGGGAGAATTTTGAACCTGAACAGGTGCGATCGCTACCTTATAAACTTATATTTATCGACGGGCGGCGACGGCTAGATGCTGCAATTGTTGGTAGCAATGGCAACACAATAATCTATGGTGTATTTGGCACAATCGCTGTAGGTGCTGTGGTAGTAGATAGAACTATCCCCAAAGCGAGTTATCTAGAAAAGCAAATTGATATTCAGCGAGTTGTGGGTTTTAGTGGCGAACAAGAAGCTGTATCAACAACCATTCCTTGCCCTTTGGGAAGCAAAGCAAAATCATTATCATACGAACCATTTAACAGTAAATTTGACAATACCCCAGCAGCAAGGGGAGTAATTGTCCAAACAGCTATGTTGAAAGCTGAAGAAGAGTTAGTAGGCAAACTAGATATAAAAGATGCGGATACTTTGGTGATTCGGGATGGCTCATTGCGAAATGAATCGCCTGTTTTTACTTTGGGCTATATCAAGACCATGCACAGACAATACTTACCTGAAAAATATGCTGCTCTACTATGGAAATTATCGCCAGGACAACGCACACCTATTTTTAAAATTAAATTGCAAAATAGATCACAGTATTCATGGTATTTAAAATCTGGTGATTTTCAACATTTACCACAACAACTTGGTTATCACGATTTATATGGTATTGTGCGGCTGGAATTATCTAGCGAAGTACCTTTAGAAAAAGCTAAAGAAATAGCAAATCAAACTTGCCATTTAATCCCTTATTATGCTTCCCATCCATCAAGAGATCCCCGCGCACCACAAAACCTTGCACCTGTTGGCGCTTTGGAACGGGAATTAGGCAGACGTATGGGTGACGCAACATTAATTAAGCGGCGATTACAAAACTTTTTAGCATCTTTTGGAAAAAATCAATGACATCTTCTGAAGCAATTGGTTATGTGCTTGGTACTCAAGAAGCTACTCCTTTGGAATTTTGGATAGCAGTAGACACAGAGAAAGTTTTACGCCTAGATGATGTTGTAGCAGTGGAAACTAAACGCCCTGATGGTGAGGGAATTGTTCATTTTTATGGCGTGGTTGATTATGTTCGCACTCAATACGAAGGAGCGCAGTTTGATACTGATACTTTATTAGTAGCAAAAAAGGGAACTTTACCTGTCAATATTTCATATACTGCTCACGTTCAAGTTACCAGAATTGAACCCGAAGAATATTTACCGCCTCAACCAGGCGATAAGGTTTACCTAGCCGTAGATAAGCAACTGGCATCGGCATTATATTTTGACAGCATGGATACCCCGATTCCGGCTGGTATTATGAATAATGGTAATGCAGCTTATTTTAACTATTCATTTATTAATGGAGAGAAAGGCGCTCATGTAAATATCTCCGGTGTTTCTGGAGTCGCAACTAAAACTTCTTATGCTTTATTTTTGTTATATTCTATTTTTAATTCTCCTGTTTTAGGGTCTTATAAAGCTAATACAAAAGCACTCATTTTTAATGTTAAAGGCGAAGATTTATTCTTTTTAGATAAACTTAATCAAACCTATGGTAATGCGGTTAATGGCAAAAATCAAAGTAAATATGAAATTTTAAAATTGCCAGTACAGCCTTTTAAAAGTACAAGTTTTCGTGCTGCTCCTAAAAAAGATGCCCGAACGGTTGATTCTGATTTAGAACAACGTTCTGAAGGGATATCAGTCTATTTGTGGAGTATTCGGGAACTGTGCCGCGATCGCCTATTTCGTTTTTTGTTCACAGGCGAAGATTTAGACAGGGGGAATTTATCTTATTTAGTAACAACTGTAGAAGAACGATTAGCACGACTAGCAGAAGAAAATGACGAGATTGATAGAAAGCGGCGGCGTAAACTCCAAGCCCATTTAGAAGTAGAAGCGTTTGGAGAAGAAGGTAAAACAGAAATAAAAAGTTTTAGAGATTTAATCGACTTCTTAGAAGATAAACTGCTCAATGATGAAGATAGAGAAGAAAATAGGCGTTGGTTAGGGCGAAATGTACCTGCTACCGCAGAAGCAATGATTCGGCGTTTATACGGTATTAGTAGTGAAGTTAGCCATTTAATTCGAGGTGATTTATCACCAGATGAACTTGCTAACTATCAACTCAATCCACTAGCTTCAGATACGCAACTAACTGTAACTGATATCCACAAACTTACCGCCCGCGCCCAAAAATTTGTTGTGGGTGTTTTACTACAAAAACTATTTTTTCAAAAAGAAAAACAGGGAAGAGAGCCTGTTGTTTTTATCGTCCTAGATGAGTTAAACAAATATGCCCCCCGCGATGGACGTAGCCCAATTAAAGATTTGTTGGTAGACATTGCAGAACGAGGACGCTCTTTGGGAATCATATTAATTGGCGCACAGCAAACAGCTTCAGAAGTTGAACGGCGTGTTGTTGGGCAAGCAGCTATCCGTGTTGTAGGTAGGTTAGATTCCGCAGAAGCAGAACGCCCTGAATACAACTTTCTCACTGGTTCTTGTCGCAAACGAGCCTTATTTCTTAAATCTGGCACGATGTTTGTGCATCAACCAGAAGTTCCTGCGCCCATTTTGGTGAATTTCCCCTTCCCTGCCTATGCGACACGCAAAGAGGAAGTGTTTTTGAGCCAAGCAGAAATCGCCAGTATTGAAGCTGATTTTGATCGTTTTTAGGAGGAATCTTGCGTTTAATTCATACATCTGACTGGCATTTAGGGCGACATCTTAAAGGCAAGGATCGTACCCCAGAAATTGAATTTGCTCTCCAGCAACTTTTACGACAAGCCAAAGAATTAGAAGTTGATGCGGTATTAATCGCAGGTGATATTTTTGAAACTTCCAACCCTCCAGCCGAGGCGGAGAGAGTTGCATATCAGTTTTTTGAAGGATTGCGAACTGCCAAAATTCCCGCAATAGCGATCGCTGGTAATCATGATTCCGCCTCCCGTTTTGATGGCATAGCTAATCTTGTATCTTTAGCTGGCGTGCATATTCTAGGTAAACCTCGTAATGTAAAGCAGGGAGGTTTGATTAGCTTGGAAACCCCTAATGGTAGACTGCGCGTTGCAGCTATGCCTTTTGCTTCGGAAAGACGGCTGTTAACAGTTGAGAATCTGTGGACAATGAACGAGTTGGAACAAATAGGAAACTACAAAGAAAGGCTAAGTAAATGCCTCAACAATTTAGCGGGCGGTTTTCAAGATGACAGCGTTAATATCTTCATGGCTCATCTCACTATTGATGGTGCGAGATTAGCCAATTCCGAAGCCCGTCATCACACCAAAGAAACCTACGCCTTGGCTGGGCAAAGCCTACCTGCTGAAGCTCAATACATTGCTCTCGGACACATCCATAAACCCCAACAAATTCCTGTTGCCGCTCCTACATACTATTCTGGTTCTTTAATTCAAGTAGACTTTGGTGAAGTTGGGGAAGATAAGGGATTTTATCTGATTGATGTTGAACCAGGTTCTCCCGCGAAACCTCAATTTATATCTATTCCTTGTCAAAAACCTTTGCAGATAGTCGAATGTGAACTGAGCGATTACGAAGAAAAACTAGAACCTCTGCGTGATTATTCTGGTTATCTCAAGGTGATTATTAAGCTACAAACACCTCAAATGGGATTAGCTGACAAAATTCGCAAAATTTGTGGTGACAAAGTGCTGCAAATTGAGCCAAGTTATCCAGAAGTTAAGCCAAATCAGGAAAAATCTGTAAGCAGAGAAGATTTTGATCCAGTAGAAGAATTTAAACGCTATTTTCAAGATGTATTAAAGACAACACCAAATTCTGCTGTTGTGGCGAAGTTTGAGCAACTATACAAAGAAATTAAGGAAAACCAAGATGCGACCACTTGAACTGACAGTAGAAGGTTTTACCAGTTTTCGCAATCAGACCACGATTCCCTTCGAGAAATTAGATTTATTTGCTATTACTGGCCCAACTGGTGCAGGTAAATCTTCCTTGCTAGATGCCATGACTTTAGCACTTTATGGAAAGGTGGCAAGATTTGGTGGTAAAACTCAACCCAAAGAATTATTGAGTCAGGGTAGTTTAAGATTACAAGTATCATTACGTTTTTTAGTAGATGATATTGAATATCAAGTTTTTCGCTCCTGGCTATATCGTGCTAAAACATCGCAAACTAACTTCAAATTAGAAAAGCGAATTAAAGGTGATTGGCAACCTTTGGGAGAACAAAGGGAGACAGAAATTAATACGGCAATTGAGAATATTTTGAGGATGAATTTTGATACTTTTACCAAAGTTATCTTTTTACCTCAAGGACAATTCGATAAATTCCTTAAAAGTGAAGCTACGGAACGCCGAGAAATTTTACGAAAACTGACTGGCTACCAAATTTTAGAAGATATGCGTCAACAGGCGGAGAAGGAAGCCAATCTTCTTGAAGGGGAGTGCAAGGCAATCGAAGAACGATTGAAAACTTTAAATTTAACATCGGATGTTGAACTAAATTCTTGGCGCAACCGTTATCATATTTTAGAACAAGAACTACCTCAATTAAATACAGCCATTGCCAATGCAAAAACAGTTTTAGAAGCAGAAAAAAGATTATTGCAGTGTCTTCAAATTTTAGCAGAGCGACAACAGCAACTTGAGGCATTAAACAAACAGGCTACAAAAATAAGTGATTTAAAACGGCAATTAGAGCAAGCGCGAGTTTGCGATCGCTTATCAGCTATTTACACATCAGTCAATTCTGCACGTACTCGTTATCATAGCACCCAAACTGCCGCCAAGAATGCTGCCAAAGCTTTGATTGATAAAGAATCAGCTTTGAAAATTCAGCAGGATAATTTAAGTCAAGTACAAGCCTATCAGGCTGAGATAACACCACAGTTAAAACAGCGAGAAGCTGCGCTTAATGCCGGCAAAGTTTATGAAGAACAACGTTGTAAATTGAGCGAGGAACTCAAACGGTTCAAAAAAATTTTAGCAGACAAATCTAATTTGGTAACTGAAGCTAGTAAAGCTGTAGCGAAGGCTGAAGCTGAATTAACTGAGAAAAAACAGATATTGGCTAAAGCAAATAATGAACTTACTCAATATTCACTTGGTGGTACAAGACTAGAACAGCTTAAACAAGCCTCGCCATTATTAATTAAATGGGAAGGTCTTCAAAAGCAAGTTGACAGCGATCGCTTAAAATTACAACAAATTGCTCAACAATTAACAACGGCTGATGATAACTATCAGTCTACTATTTTAAGTCTGCAAAAATACCTAGAAGAATGTGAGCAAATTCGGGTTAAATTAGATACTGTAAGGCAAAAAAATCATGCTTCTGCTTTACGTGCCATGCTCCATACTGGTGATGATTGTCCAGTTTGTGGCGGAGTATATTCAGAAGACCACTTGTTACCACAACTAGAAGCTTCACAGGATATCCAAGCATTAGAGAGACGCGTTCGCATGGCTGAACAAAACCGTCAAAAAGCTGCTGATGATAAAACTAAAGCTGCAACCACAATAGAAGAACTGAAAAAACAAGAAACTGAATACCGCCAAATATTAGCCGATAAAGAAGCAGATTTACAGGCAGAAAACCAACAAATTACTGCTATCTTAAAAATAGATAAATGGGATATTAAGGCACTTCAGCATGAATACAAAGAATTACAAGAAAGTAATACTAAGTATCAAGAATATTTAAGTAAAAAAGACAAAGCAGATGTTGAATTTAAAGCCAGTGAACAAAATTTAAACTTTGCAAAAAATAAGTTATCAGATACCCAAGCCCAGCATCAAGACGCACTCAGTGAAGTAGAACACCAACAAACACAACTTCAGGAAACTGTAGAGAAATTATCACAACTTACTGATGGCGATACTTACGATAATTTATCCCGAAAACTAGAACAAGCTAAACACGATTTAGACGAGCGTCTTCAGCAAGCCGATAAGTTTTTTAGAACTGCCAATGATGAATTTATCCAGGCTCAACAAAATGATTTAAAAGCACGAGAAGACTTTGATTTAGCTTCCACTGAAAAATTAAGCATAGAAACTGAATGGCAAACTCGCTTGTCATTAGAAAATTTGACAGAAGCAGGTTTTGAGGCGAGTAAAGCATCACCGGAACAACAAAATATGTGGCAGGGACAAATTACAAAATATGACAATGAAAAACTTAAGTTAGAAACTCTGATTATCCAGGAAACTAATGAAATCGGCGATCAGATCACAAATCCAGAAATAATTGCCCAGCATGAGCAATCTGTTGTGAATACCGAAGAAAAGCGTAAGCAAACACAAGATGAATATAATAATTTAAAACTTTGGATTACTAAAGCTGAAGAACAACAAGCAGAATCAGCAACATTACAACTTCGATTATCTGCGAAACAGGAAGATTTAGAAACGTATCGTATCTTATCCAAAGAGTTAAAATCGGATCGCTTTCAAGAGTATATTCTCCAGAATTTTCAGCAGGAGTTAGTAGAACAAGCAACAGTATTTTTAAAGGAACTGACAGAACATCGCTACGCCTTGAAATATGCTGATAAAAAATACTCTGTAGAAGATAATTGGAGCGGTGGCGAACCAAGACGAATACAAACATTATCCGGTGGGGAAACTTTTGCGACTTCTTTATCTTTGGCTTTAGCACTCTCAGAAAGGCTGTCAAGAGGAGCTAAGTTAGGCAGTTTGTTTATAGATGAGGGCTTTGGAACATTAGATGCAGAAACTCTCCAAAGCGTCTCAAGTATTCTACAGTCATTGGGTGAACAAGATAAATTAGTAGGTGTGATTACTCATGTTTCTGCGCTAGGAGAACAGTTAGGAACACAAATCAAAGTAGAAAAATCTCCTGAAGGCTCTCGAATTATGATAAATTGAACCTCAAATTTTAATTGACCTTAGCATCTTTCACAGTCAATCTGTACTATACAGTTTCGCCCTTGGGCTTTTGCCTGATACAGTCCTTGATCAGCAGCAGCAATTAAGGTTGCAGGGGACGATTGATGATTGGGAATGATGGTTGCGACACCGAGACTAAGGGTAATGAATTGATTGACTTCAGACTTGGGATGTGGCAATTGCAATGCACGGATATGAGTTTGAATTTCTGTGGCAACTGCGATCGCACCTTCAGCATTGGTATAAGGTAAAATAATGGCAAATTCTTCGCCGCCATAGCGAGCTACTAAATCCGCAGGGCGTTTAATGATCTGAGAAATTGCTTGGGCAACATTTCTTAAAGCATCGTCTCCCGCCAGATGTCCATGAGTATCGTTGTAGAGTTTAAAACAATCGACATCACATAAAATTAAAGATAAGTAAGCTTGTTCTCTGGCTAATCTTTGCCATTCGTTGTTAAGTGTGTCATCAAAGCAGCGCCGATTCGCTACTTGAGTCAGACCATCAGAAGCCGCAAGACGCTGTAATTCTTGGTTTGCTTTTTGTAATTTATGGTAGAGTTCCGATTGGTGAATGGCGATCGCAGCTTGTTCGGCTAACTGGTTAAATAAATTAATCTCCGATTGCCGCCATTGTCTAGTACTACTACATTGATGAGCAATTAATAATCCCCATAAACGCTCTTGTTGCAGAATCGGTACAACCAAGTTTGCCCGAATTTGTAACTTCCGCAACAGTTGAATGTGACAAGGTGATAGTCCTTCATTTTCTATATTTTCAATTGCTCTGGTATTGCCTTGCTGGTAATAATCGGCGCGGGTGGAAAGAAAACAAGTATCCATCACATTCCATCCCAACAAAGACATACAACCTGGTGCTAAAGACTCGACAGCGACTAACCCACTCCAGTCTGGTTCAAAGCGATAAATTACCACTCGGTCTACAGCAAACAATTGTCGCACTTCATCGGCTGTGGTTTGCAAAATTTCGTTTAACTCTAAAGATTTGCGGATGCGCTGGGTGACAGCAGCAACAATGCGTTCAGACTCACTTTGGTGTTTTACCTGCTGCTTGATTGGTTGATCATCCACCGATGCTAAACTTAAGGCGATCGCATCAAAGTGCGGAGTTATCGTCACAGGTTCAGGATGAGGTTTAGCAATTAAATAGCCTTGAGCAAAAGTCGCGCCTCTTTCTCTTAACCAATTTAATTCCTCAATACACTCAATTCCTTCAGCAACGGTATAGATATTTAACTTTTGGGCAATTTCCAAAATTTTCTCGGTAATTGAAGCTTTATACAAATCTTGATGCACATCTCGAATTAACTCCATATCTAACTTGATAAAGTCTGGGCGTAGCTGATGCAACAAGTTCAAACCAGAATAACCAGAGCCAAGATCATCCAAGGCAACTGAAAACCCTGAATCTCGGTAAAATTGCAATACGGCTTTGAGGTGAGCTAAATCTTGAGGATTATCTGACTCGACAACTTCAAAAACAACCCGTTCATGGGAAATACCTGCTTGATCAATTGCGGCGACTGTACTACGGAGACAAGAAACGGGGTCATACAATGCTGTGGGTGAAAAATTGATAAAAATTTTCCCGTTGACTTGATGACGGCTAAATTCCGTGATGCTTTTGAGGCGAGCCAGTCGGTCTAATTGGGGTATCAGTCCAGCTTCTGTTGCTAATTCTAATATTGGTTCTATTGACAATAAATTACCTTGTTCATCTAAGCCACGTAACAGCGACTCATATCCATAAACTTGGGACGTATTCTGAATTGAAACAATTGGTTGAAAGTAACTCGTGAATTGTTCTTTGGCCAGCATATCTACTAGCCAGTCAGATTGATTAAACTTAATGAAGCGTTGTAATGAAACAATATCACTAAAGTCTTGCAGTTGCGGTTGAATAGCACCGCGAATAAACAAAACTTGCGTCTCTTGCAACTCTCTTGGCGCTAAAAGTTTAGCTAGTTTTCGAGCAATTTCCTGGGCTTGTCCGGGTTTACAGTCTACACTTAACCCCGGACGCTCTTGCATGAGTTCATACTTTAGCTCAGACTGCTGCAAGTAATTTGTGACTTTTGTTAAGGTATGGGAAACAGGAAACCAGAGAAAAATCCTGCCTGCTTCCTGGCTTTGGCAACGTGCAAGATGACAACAAGCACAAGTTTTGGAAGTAGGACATTTCTGGCTCATAGAAAACACAATTTTTAATGATCTGACTTCTTTTAGTTTGCCCCCAAATGTAGATTTTAAAGATAAATTATGCTTGAAGTAAATGAAGATTTGGTAATATTTAGTCCATTTGTTTAAAGTTTCCCAAAGCAGCCTTTGTTGATATTTTATGAACAATTTAATGGCAAAGTTACTGTGAATGTGCTACCAACACCAGCTTGACTGTGAATGCTAATTTCTCCTTGATGTGCTTCTACACACTTTTTCACAATGACTAATCCCAGTCCTGTACCTGGAATGGATTTGACATTAGAGGCTCGATAAAATGATTCAAATATTCTGGCTTGATCAACTTCGGGGATGCCAATTCCTTGGTCTTGAATGCAAAAGATAGCTACTTGATGAATTAAATCGCAAGTTAAACCAAATAGGATTTTTTTACCTTTAGGAGAATATTTAATAGCGTTATTGAGTAAATTTGTGAATATGTAACGTAATAATTGTTCATCCATCCAGGCATTGGTGCGATCGCTCTGGCAGTTATAAATAATTTCTGCGCCCGTAGGATGAATCATCGTAAATTCAGCTAACAATTCTCGACAAAATTCGTCGAGATTTAGATGATGAGGATGACACTCCAATTTACCTGCATCTGCTTTCCCCATAAACAGCACATCTTCCATGAGTTGTTTCATGGATTGCACTGCATTACTAATTCGGTTTAAATAAGTATTTCTTTTTTCTACCGTTAAATTTTCCCCTTGCAGTTCAATCAATTCTACTGAAGATTGAATCACACTTAACGGATTCCGAAATTCATGAGAAACAGTAGAAATAAAGAGGGATTTTAGTTGGTTAACTTCTTGCTCTTTTAGCAATGCTTGTTCGAGTAATTGTGTTTGTCGCCGTTCGCTGAGATCCCAAAATACCACTACGACACCATTGATTTGCCCAGGATGTCGCATAATCGGAGAAGCACTATCTCCAATAGGAACTCTAGAGCCATCTTTTGTAATTAATGATGTAAAGTCATTTAAATAGACAACCTTTTGTTCCCTTAAAACTCTAGTCACAGGGTTTTCTACAGAAGTTTCAGTGACTTCATCAACTAGCTGCAAAATTTTAGATATGTCTTTACCCAAAGCATCTGTTTGTTTCCAACCTGTTAGCGACTCTGCTGCTGGGTTAATAAATGTCACAATTCCTTGTTCATTTGTGGCAATGACAGCATCACTCATAGAGTTTAAAAGAGTGGCTAATCTATCTCGATTTTCTCTTAAGTCCTGTTCTAATTGATGTTTTAATAAACCAATTTCAATGGCTATCCGCAAATCTTTGGGTGTAAAAGGTTTAATGATGTAGCCAAATGGTTGAGTAGTTTTAGCTCGCTGTACTGTCTGATTATCACCATAAGCCGTGAGAAATATTACCGGAATATCTAACTGCTCTCGAATGTGAGATGCGGCGGTAATTCCATCCATCTCACCTTTTAAGATGACATCCATTAACACTAATTCTGGTTTACCTTCTAAGGCTTTAGCAATAGCAACTTGTCCTGAAGAAGCTGTACCGATGACTGTATATCCTAGTTGATTTAGTTGGTTAGCAATGGTTCTAGCAACTATGACTTCATCTTCAACAACTAAAATTTTCACTGGCTCCATTAGAAATATATGAATCTGGTTTGATGTTTGATATTATCTGTGCAGGTTGGAAGTAAGGCAGTAGGAAAGAGAATTTTTTTATGATTCCTATATTACTCCAAAGTGAACTGGGGAAATTGGATAGTAAACACTGTACCGTGATTACGTTCTAAAGTAATGCTACCTTCTAGCTGTTCTGTAACTAAGTCAGATACTAAAGATAGACCTAAAGAATTGCTATTTCTCCAATCTAAATCATTGGGTATCCCAACACCATTATCTTGAATAGACATTTTGATATGATGATGATTTTTTTCTAGGGTAATAGTGATAATACCTTTCTGATCCTTGGGGAAGGCATGTTTGAGGGAGTTAGAGATTAATTCGTTAAGGATTAAACCACAAGCGATCGCTTGATCAATATTGATACTAATGGGGGCAATATCAGTTTTTAATTCTATTCTCTCTAGCCCATTTTGGTAAGATATTAAAATGCTAGTTGCTAAACTTTGGATATAATCAACTACATCTAATTGTCCGATGTTGGGGGAAGTGTATAGGTTTTTGTGAATTAAGGAAATGGAATCAATGCGATTTTGGCTATCTTGAAAAACTCTAATTACTTCGGGATCTATGAGAGTCTGGGATTGGAGTTCTAATAAACTCGAAACGATTTGCAAATTATTTTTAACACGATGATGTACTTCTTTTAAGAGAATTTCTTTTTCAGCTAAAGCACTCCGCAATTCGCTTTCGGCTTTTTGCCGTTCTGCTAATTCTGTTTGGGCTTGCTGAAATATACTAGATTGTTGAATAGCGATCGCAATTGTCACTGAAAGTTGATCCAGCAAGTCTAGTTGATTGTCTTCCCATTGTCTTGTACGAGAACACTGATGTGCAACCAGCAAGCCCCAAAGTCGAGAGCTAGTATTGTCGCCACCGACTTCTAGTAAAATAGGTACAACTAAGTTAGCCTTGACTTCAAATTGCTCTAACAGTCGAATATGACAATCTGTCAGTCCGGCTGTGTAAATATTGGCGATCGCTCGTTTCCGCCCATAATAATAATCTACGCCTGCCCCACTTTGAAAACAAGTATCTTCAATTTGGACACCTAAAGATTCTCTCCACCCCGTCTCCACTGATTCGGCGACGACTTTACCACTCTTATCAGGTGTAAATTGATAAACAATCACCCGCTCTACTTGCAGTAAATGTCGTACTTCTTGCACTGTAGCATTGAGGATATCTTGTAAATTCAAAGATTGGTGAATTCTTTGGACTACAGTTCGCATTAATTGTTCTCGTGCTAACTGAGTTTTTAAAGCCTGTTCTGTTTGCTTATAATTGGTGATATCTTGACAGATAGTACTCATTTGACAATTAGTCCAAGATGTTTTTAAAAGGCGATTATCCTGCACATAAGTGGGAAAACTTTCTGCTAGGAGATGATGCTTTATTTTTTTCTCCTGGCTAACATCTTGAATATAAACTAAATGAGCATTTTTCTTTTGATATTCTATGGAGTATGTAAAGATTTCAACATCAATATATTTGCCATCACAACAACGATGTTGACATTGAAAATTAAAACTTAGCTGATTGTGATGATTCCTAATAATATCTAATAAAATCGGTTGATATTCTGCATGATACAAGTCAGTAACTTGCATTTGCAGAAATTGTTTTTTTGAATAACCATACTTACTAATCGCCGCCCCATTTACATTTAGAAATTGCCAGCTTTGGCTATCGTATATCCAAATAGGAGAAGGATTGTTAGTAAATATGAAATCATCATCCATAATTATAAAGTGATATTTAAAGCATCGGTTATTCCAACTATATGAATCATATTGAGTTTTGAGAAAAACTTTGGTCTTTGTTGGCTGGACATTTACCACTATATTTTATGTCAAGTGATATCATTAGGACTTACGTAGTAAGACGAAAAATCAAGGGTGTAGGGGTATAGGGGTGTATGTATCTAAAACTCTTACACCCCATACCCTTTCACCCCTAAACCCAATCTCCACAGACAATCTTGGTGCGTAAGTCCTAATCATATCCGACTACACACTTGTTATGGTTAGGACTTACGCAAAAAAACGAAAAAATAAGGTTTTAGAACAGGGTGCAGGGGTGAAAGGGGTGAAAGGGGGAAGGAAGGTACGCTCTCCCCTGCACCTGAAGCTCCTCCGCCCCCCTGCTCACCTCAACAGATATTTGTTAACCGAACCGTATTGAGGGTATGAGGGTGTAAGTATTTAAAACCCTTACACCCAATTTGATCATCTTTGTGGGTAAGTCCTGATGACTTACCGCAGAGTGCAGTCGATCTCGTCGTTGCACTCGCGGCGGAAATATCGTCAGTCCTGTTGTTTTATCTTGGTCTTCCTAACGTAGTAATGTAGAGAACAGCTTCATCTGTAGGAATACCCAGAACTTCATTTACTTGGTCATCAAAAAAACCACCAATACCGCTCACGCCCAAATTGAGATGGACTGCGGCTAAATTTAAGCGTTGACCCAAATGCCCAGCATCCATGTGTAAATAACGATAAACGCGATCGCCATACTGAGCAATAGCGGCTTTCAGGTCTGCGGTATGAAAGACAACAGCAGCCGCATCTCTGCCTAAATCTTGACCCAAACATAGATAATGTAATTCCCGGCGGAAGTTTTTAAACCGAATCTGGCGCAGTTCTTGGGCTTTGGGCGCGTAATAATAACAGCCAGATTCCAAGCCTTTGACTCCACTCACGGCAATAAATGTTTCAATTAAGTTGAGGTCAAAGTAGTCGGGATTCCGGTCAAGATGTTGGTCGATGTAATTTTGGGGTTGGTAGGTAAAATCTAATAAAGCTTTGAGTTCATCAAAGGTTAAATCATCACCACTATAAGCACGAGTAGAACGACGCTTATGGATAGTCGCTTCTAAACTGGAGAGATTTATCCCCCAGTCAATTGGTGTGGTAGCAGTGGGAATTTTCAGACAGAAAGGGAAATTATATTTGTCTTCCAAAGACCTTTCTTGTTTCACTGCTGGTAAATTCAACTTACCAGTAATACCTGATTGAATTTGGGTGTGACGATGGAAATATTTCAGCAACTCACCATCAGGGATGGGGGGATATTTAGTTTCTGTGGCGGAAGGTAAAGCTGTGCATCCGGTAGACAAATTTTGCTGAATATCTAATAAGTCTGCCATCGCCAAAACTGCGATCGCACCTTCTTGCTGCGGATCAATATACAACAAATCATTAACCGCATCGTCAACAAAACCGCCAATCAAGTGGGGACGGTAATCAGTAATCGCACTTGCTAACTCAATATTCCCCAACAAATGCCCTGTATCCAGAAAAATTCGCCGATAAGCCCGGTCTTCATACCGCCAAGCCGAACGATAAAAAACCGCAGTCACCACAATTGCCAATTGCGTACCTTCTAACGCCGGATGCCAAAAACAAGCATCTTGCAAAGCTCGCCACACATCATTTTCCCAATACAACATCAATGAATGAGTGCGACACTGATAGTTATAAAGTCCGGCGGGGAGCATGGGTGTACCGCGAGAAACTACATACACCTCTGCGGGATATAACCCACCAGCACTAGGCGCAGAACGCAAATAAACTGCACTACCCATAGAAGGCATTCTGGCAGTTAACCCGTAACTCCGAAACAGTAAACGAGACAGTCTTTGCCACCACCCTGCATCTGCTTGAGCAGCCAAGGGTTCTAACGATTCTTGCAGGTAAGGTTTCAGATCAAAAACCGAGCCAATTTTATACTCTTTAAAAGGTACTGGCTGTTTAGCCCAGTCTAGCCTCTGATTTTTCGCGGCTAGGGTTTGAGGGTCATATTTAGTACGTTCGTGGTAGTGCTGTGCAATAGATTGGTGGATTTCTGGCATAGTACTTTCAATACCCTAGGGCTTGCTTTTTTGATCTTGGCATTCATCTGGCTCATTATTTCGTGTTACGCGGTACAATCCCATGAAAGAGTCAGGTTCTTAATTTCTAGTTTCTCCTGGTGTATGAGTGCGTCGCCAACGGAGAAAACCGTAGACACCCGCAGCTAAAATCAATAAATAAGGGGTGTAGACTATTAACCATATACCTAACTTTAATAGCCCAACAGTCAAGCTGCCTAGAGATTGGGTCGAATTGTTCCAAGTTTCTTGAATTTGTGAACCTAGCGCACGTTGGGGACTGTTACTAGATACAGCTGCTTCTAGATTTAAGGTAATGGTGGAGTAGGCGACTTGATTTTGCAAGCTTTTGAGTTGAGCGTCAATTTGCTCAATAGATTCTCGGACTCGACTGAGTTCTTGAGCAACACTCAACACATCGCGCACAGAACCAGCCCTGTCCATAATTTTTTGTAAATTTACTTCGGTTTTGCGGAGATTAGTTAATCTAGCTTGGATATCCACCAAGCGATCGCCTACATCCTCGGCTGTAATATTACGACTTTCGATTGTACCTAATTTAGCTAATTCTTCTAAGGTCGGTTCTAATAAGTTTTGCGGCACTCGCAACTGTATAGATGCAGTGTGACGGAAATTTTGTTTTGTGGGTTGCATTTCATTTAACCCAATCAAATCACCTTGCTGTTTTGCAATAATCTGTGAAACTGCATTAATGCTGTTTTCGACAGAGTTCACCACAATTGTCATTGTGGCTTTTTTGATTAATTGGGGACGCGCCCTGGGGACTGGTGCTGCTTCTGCTTGGGCGACGAGATTATTAGCCGTTGGTGCAGCTTGCTCTTGGCTGGCAATTGGCGGTAATGATTTAGTAGAAAAATCTTGAGCAGCACAGCTAGTAAAAACAACCCCTCCTAGTAAAGCACCCGCAAGTAAGGTTGATTTGCGTGGTAATGGTAAATCAAAAGTCATAATTCGACCTCGGAAAGATGAAATTAATTTCAGTATTACCGAGGAAAGTTTTATTATTGGATTTGTTGCAATTTATGTAACCAGTATTTTGCTCAATCTGTCTATGTGAGACAAATCACAGGAGCTACCTGACAAGTAAAATACACTCGAAAATATGGTGTAAAAAAATACCTATTTTTAAAAGATGAATTTTGTAGAGTTACTTTTAGTTCTAGCGACAGTGCTGAATGTCGGCAATAGCAATATAATTACCGTTAAAAATGATACAGGACAAATTCAGACAGTAAAACTTGCTTGTATTAATTTACCGAACGCAACAAAAAAACCAGATAATCTAGCAGCAACCGAGAAACTCAACCAATTATTACCAGCAGGTAGTCCTGTAGTGATTAGAAGAGTTACAGAAGATAAAGGCGATCGCATTACAGGCGAAATCTTCGTAGATAATCAATCAGTCAATCTCCGCTTAGTTGCCGAAGGTAACGCAGTTATTGACCAAGATACTATCTACTACTGCTCAGAAACTAAAACTCAATATTTAATTGCCCAAGCCAATGCTCAAAATAAACGACTAGGAATATGGCAGCAAATTAATCCAGACACAACTAAAAAAATCCCAAGATAATTATTGATTGGGAAGAATTTAGGAGTCAGAAGTCAGAATGATTAATAAATTCAGAGTTTTACTAGAGGCAGATGCTCATAGTTTCAAACTACGAGTTATAGCAATCTTAAATGATTTATCAAAATCATTCTTCCTTGTTTCCCTTGTCTACCCTGTCTTCCTTGTCTCCCTTGTCTTTTGTGTTCACATATTAAATACCAAATGCGAACACGCCTGACTTCTGTATTCTGAGGATTACAGAGAAATTTTCATGCTTCGGAGCTTATCTGTGGTTACACAATTTACGGTAAGATCAAAAACCTGCCTATAAATAATTGTGATGCTTGCTGACAGGAGATGCTTCTATGGCCCGGATGTACTATGACGAAGATGCCAATTTAGACCTTTTGGCTGGAAAAACTATTGCTATTATCGGCTATGGTTCCCAAGGTCATGCTCATGCCCTGAACTTAAAAGATAGCGGTTTGAATGTGATTGTGGGGCTATATCCTGGCAGTAAGTCAGCACAAAAAGCTGAAGCTGCTGGCTTAACCGTGAAAAATGTTGCCGATGCAGCCAAAGCGGCTGACTTCATCATGATTTTGTTACCTGATGAAGTACAGAAAACAGTTTACAAAAACGAAATTGAACCTAATTTAGAAGCTGGAAATGTAGTAGCGTTTGCCCACGGCTTTAACATTCACTTTGGGCAGGTTGTACCACCTGCTGACGTAGATGTGGTTATGGTAGCACCCAAAGGCCCTGGTCACTTAGTGCGCCGGACTTATGAACAAGGACAAGGCGTACCTGCGTTGTTTGCGGTTTATCAAAATGCTAGTGGTCAGGCACGCGATCGCGCTATGGCTTACGCTAGAGGTATTGGTGGTACTCGTGCTGGTGTCCTCGAAACCACCTTCCGCGAAGAAACCGAAACTGATTTGTTCGGCGAACAAGCCGTATTATGTGGTGGTTTGAGTGCCTTAATCAAAGCTGGTTTTGAAACCTTAGTCGAAGCTGGTTATCAGCCCGAATTGGCTTATTTTGAATGTCTGCACGAAGTTAAATTAATTGTTGACTTAGTTGTAGAAGGCGGTTTAGCCACAATGCGCGATAGCATCTCCAACACCGCCGAATATGGTGACTACACTCGCGGCCCCAGAGTGGTTAACGAACAAACCAAAGCCGAAATGCGGAAAATTCTCCGCGAAATTCAATCAGGACAATTCGCCCGTGAATTCGTTTTAGAAAATCAATCCGGTAAACCAGGATTTACCGCTATGCGTCGTCAAGAAGCCGAACACCCCATTGAAGTAGTCGGTAAAGACCTACGGGCAATGTTTAGCTGGCTGAAAAAAGTCTAACTTCGGTTCATTCACACATAAAACGGGTCATAGTAGAGACGCAATTAAACTGCGTCTCTGCGTCAACATAGTATTAAGACAAACCACACCAAAAGACTTTTCAGAATACTCCAATATCTCCCTTGTCTCCATAGTCTACCTCGTCCCCCTTCTCCCCTAACATCCCAAGTCAACCTTAATCTTCCAATAAACTCATCAACGCTTTAATTTCTGGGTCTTCTGCCTCAGATAGCTGACGGCGTAATTCTAAAATTTGATGGTTTAATGCTTCCGAGGTATAAAGCAGATTTGAGGCTTGAGCAATTTTTAATTGACTTTCCTTAATTCTGATTTTTCTAAGCAGTTCATCGACAGCATAGACATCATAATCTTGAGAAATCATAGCCTTAGATTTATAAAAAATTTTTAGTAGTTTAAGTTAAACTTGGCGTTTGTATTATTGATTAGTCCGTATTGCTTGAGATTATACATGGTTGAGATGCAGATTGCTCATACGGTTGATTACATTTGATTAAGCTTGTCAATCCGATTTTACGTATATATTTTTACACCAACTTTACACAAACTTCACTCACAGAAATAGATTAACCAAGAATGTAGATTTCCTTGGTAATGCTATGATTGCACGTCATCATCAAGATGAACTGTGTGATTTACTTAAGTACATTCCTGGGAGTATTTGTAAAAAATACATGAATTTACGGAAACAGGCTTGATTTTTCTCTCAGCTATTATTTATATTTACTCTAGACGGTTAATCACTACTTAATCATCCAACTAAACTTCTTCAAGCTTAAAGCCTACTTAACTGTGTAAAGTTTATACAAACAAATCATCTCAATTCCAAATTGAACTAGGAATTGGTAAATATTGCAGAGATGCTGTTTTTTATGTCTCTACAATAATTTATGTGTTCCTAATATTGTTGAACTTGCTCAAGATTCAACTAAATTTTTATTGCCTAGATTCCTGATTACAAATCATAGGTTGATAGTATGCAAGATGTTTTAGAATATATTAAACACCAAGAAAAAAAGTTTTCTGAATTACCGTTTTTTCAATTTTTAACCAATAGTAAAATAGACCCGGAACAGCGATTAGTCTGGTTTCCTTGTTTAGCTCATTTTGCTATGAGCTTTAAAGATTTAAATAATGATATTCTCAAAGATGAGTTGAGTGATCATCCACTCCAAAAAATCATTAACCAGCAGTCAGTAGAAGATGGTAGTCACTGGAAATGGTATCTCAGAGATTTAGATACCCTGGGAATTGATCAGGTAATGCGCTTCAGTGACTTTCTCAAATTTATTTGGAGTGAAAAAACTATCAAAACGCGCCGTCTATCTAATAATTTAGTAGCAATGTGTCGTTATGAAAATGACATCTTACTAAAAATAGTGATTATTGCCGCAATAGAAGCTACAGGTAGCACAGCCCAACGCGCAATGGCGCAGGTTGGTGATGAATTACAAGCTGTAAAAAATAAAAAATGTTTTTACATTAGTCAGCACCATGTAAATGTAGAAAATGAGCATTTTCAATTTGCCAATGAAAATTGTCTGCTCAATATTGAATTAAGTGCAGAACAGAAAGCTAAAGCCTTAATTCTAGTAGATTATGTTTTTGATAGCTTTACAGAATGTATGGATGGACTAATGCAATTTGCTAATCAACATAAATTTAAAGAATTGGTAGCTAAACCTAAATATGCTCTACCTAGATAAATACAAATTTATCTGCGGTTACTAGATTAATCAAGTTGCTCAATTTTTGCTTTGCAATGGCGAATTATAGCAATCCTAAATGATTTATTGGTATAGAAGATGATGAGAGCATAACTTATGACCTTGCTTAAAGTAAAATTAATTTTAGAAGAACATAAAGGCTTTGAGCGTTTTTGGAGATATCTAGTCAATCAAAAGCTGTAAAAGCCAGTAATATACAAGATGATTGATACCTTACTTGCACCATATCTACCAAATTATTATGTAGAACGTCTCGAATACAGCCGAGAGTTAAAAACTCGTCTGCTGAAAAATTCATCAGATGTAGGTGCTTTGGTCGTGACAGCTATTGATGGCTTGGCTGCGGTTGGTAAATCTACCCTGGCAATGGCTTTAGCACATGACCAAGAGGTGCAAGCTCATTTTTGTGACGGGATTCTCTGGGTAACTTTAGGTCAACAGCCTAATCTTTTATCGCTGCTTAGTGCTTGGGTACAAGCATTGGGGGACTACAACTTTAAACCCATCAGTGTGGAAGCAACTTCCAATCAACTGCGTACATTGTTGTATGAAAAAGCTGTGCTGCTAATAATAGACGATGTTTGGAATATAGAGGATGCACAAGCATTTAATGTTGGTGGAGCTAGCTGTCAAGTTTTGGTAACAACCCGCGATGCAGAAATCGCCGAAGCTCTCGGAGCTAACCCCCCATGTTGTTTGGATGTGATGGAACCATCCCAAGCAATGGAACTGCTAACTAAAAAATTAGGACGCGCGATTACTGCTGTAGAATATCAGCCAGCGCAAGATTTAGCTTCATCCGTTGGTTATTTCCCTTTGGCGTTGTCATTGGTAGCTGCTGAAATCGCCAGTTGTACAACTTGGACTCAATTATTAGAGGATTTTCAGCAAGAGGTAGCGCGATTAAAAAATCTTAATCGACCAAAAGCAGAAGAAATTACTGATGAAACCATTTTAAAACGCTTGTGCTTAACAGCATCATTAAATTTGAGTCTCAAGCGAATGCCTAAAGAAGAGCAGGAGCATTTTTCTTGGTTGGGGGTATTACCGAAAAATGTTACCATCACTAAGATGATGGCAGCGACTCTATGGAAAATGGATATATATGATGCTGCTAAGACATTGGAATACTTAGAAAATAAAGCAGTTTTATCGCCTGGAGTTCCTTTAAAAGATGGGACACCAACGTACCGTTTACATGACTTATTTCATGACTTAGCACGTAATTTGTTGACTGCTCCACCAAACTCAGAGGATGAAGATAATCTATCGGGTTTGGGTATAACTTTAGCCTCTGCTCACGCTACTTTTTTGGAGACTTATCGAAATAAAACCTCTAAAAATCTTTGGCATACCTTACCCAATGACGGGTATATCCATCAGCATTTAGTTTGGCATTTGTCCAAGGCTCAAAAGGTAGAAGAAATTCACGAATTATTACGAGAAGATTCAGAAACAGGAGGTAATGGTTGGTACGAAGCTTGCGATCGCTTGTCACAAACTGCCAATTTTGTAACTGATGTTGTTCGTGCTTGGGAATTGGCAGAAAACTCCTGGACTGAAACAACCTTGGCTCAAGTTATTGGGTTGCAGTGTCGCTATGCTTTAATTATTGCATCCCTTAATAGTTTAAGAGTTGATTTACCAGTAGGGCTGCTGGTTGCGTTAGTTGAAAAAAATATGTGGACTCCTGAGCAAGGACTCAGTTACGCAATACAAAGCTCGAATCCATCACAGAAAGCAAACTTGCTTACACAGCTAGCCAATCATTTGCCATCAAAGTTAAAAGAATTAGCACTGTCGAAAGCTCTGGCTGCTACTAGGGAGATTGATACCAGGGGGGCTGAGGATGAAGAGTTTCGCGTCTTTATTATAAGTAGTTTGGCTGTTAAACTGCCACCAGAATTATTATCAGAGGCTCTGGCTGTTGCTAGGGAGATTCATTTTGAGAGCTATCGCGCCGATGCCATAAGTAGTTTGGCTGACAAATTGCCGCCAGAATTGTTACCAGAGGCCCTGGTTGCTGCCAGAGAGATTCAGGATGAGGAGTTTCGCGCCCAGGTACTAGGTAGTTTAGCTGATAAATTGCCAGAATTGTTACCAGAGGCTCTAGCTACTGCCAGAAAGACTGAGGATGAGTTTAGGCGTGCTCGAATTCTAAGTAGTTTGGCTGTTAAATTGCCACCAGAATTGTTACCAGAGGCTGTGGCTGCTGCCAGGGAGATTCATGATGAGGATTCTCGTGTCTCTGTTCTAAGTATTTTGGTTGATAAATTGCCAGAATTGTTACCAGAGGCGTTGGCTGCTGCCAGGGTGATTGAGAATAGCTACAATCGCCGCGATGCTCTAATTAGTTTGGCTAATAAATTACCACCAGAATTGTTACCAGAGGCTGTGGCTGCTGCCAGGGAAATTCATGATGAGGAGTTTCGCGCCGAAGTACTGGGAAGTTTGAGTGATAAATTGCCGGAATTGTTACCAGAGGCGTTGGCTGCTACCAGGGAGATTGAGTTTGAATCAAGTCGCGCCTATATTCTAAGTAGTTTGGCTGATAAATTTCCAGAATTATTACCAGAGGCTCTCGCTGCTACCAGGGAGATTCAGAATGGTTATAATCGCGCTGATATTCTAAGTAGTTTGGCTGATAAATTGCCCCCAGAATTATTACCAGAGGCTGTGGCTGCTGCCAGGGAAATTCAGGATGAAATGTATCGCGCCAAAGCCTTAAGTAGTTTGGCTGATAAATTGCCAGAATTGTTACCAGAGGCTCTCACTGCTGCCAGGGAGATTGAGGATGAAAAGTATCGCAACGATGCTCTAAGTAGTTTAGCAAATAAATTACCACCAGAATTGTTATCAGAGGCTTTAGCTGCTGCTAGAGAGATTAAGGATGAGAAGTATCGCGCCCATATTCTAAGTAGTTTGGCTGGTAAATTGCCAGAATTATTACCAGAGGCTGTGGCTGCTGCCAGGGAGATTCAGTTTGAGTCAAGTCGCGCCCAAGCCCTAAGTAATTTGGCTGATAAATTTCCAGAATTATTACCAGAGGCTCTGGCTGCTGCCATAGAGATTCAGGATGAGGAGTATCGCGCCCAAGCCTTAAGTAGTTTGGCTGATAAATTGCCACCAGAATTGTTACCAGAAGCTGTGGCTGCTACTAGGGAGATTGAATATGGAGAGTTTCGCGCCTCTATTCTGGGTAGTTTGGCTGTTCAGTTGCCAGACTTGTTACCAGAGGCTGTAGCTGCTGCTAGGGAGATTGAGTATGATGCGTTTCATTCCGATGCTCTAAGTAATTTGGCTAATAAATTCCCAGAAGTGCTACCAGAGGCTCTGGCTGCTGCCAGGGAGATTCTGAGTGAGCATTGTCGCGCCGATAGCTTAAGTAGTTTGGCTGATAAATTGCCACCAGAATTATTACCAGAGGCGGTGGCTGCTGCCAGGGAGACTGAGGATGAGTACTATCGCGCTTATATTCTCAGTAGTTTAGCTGATAAATTCCCAGAATTATTACCAGAGGCGGTAGCTGCTGCCTGGGGGATTCAGGATGAGTATCCTCGCTCCTTAGCCCTAAGAAGTTTGGCTGATAAATTGCCAGAATTATTACCAGAGGCTCTGGCTGCTACCAGGGAGATTCAGGATGATGGGCATAATCGCGCCTATAATCTAAGTTATTTGGCTGATAAATTGCCACCAGAATTGTTACCAGAGGCTCTGGCTGCTGCCAGGGAAATTCAGGATGAGTACTATCGCGCCAACGCCTTAAGTAGTTTGGCTGATAAATTGTCACCAGAATTGTTACCAGAGGCTGTGGCTGCTGCTAGGGAGATTCAGGATGAAAAGTATCGCGTCGATGCCTTAAGTAGTTTGGCTAATAAATTGCCAGAATTGTTACCAGAGGCTGTGGCTGCTGCTAGGGAGATTCAGGATGAAAAGTATCGCGTCGATGCCTTAAGTAGTTTGGCTAATAAATTGCCAGAATTGTTACCAGAGGCTGTGGCTGCTGCTAGGGAGATTCAGGATGAAAAGTATCGTGCCTGTATTCTAAATAATTTAGCTGATAAATTGCCAGAATTGTTACCAGAGGCTGTGGCTGCTGCTAGGGAGATTCAGGATGAAGAGTATCGTGCTGATGTTCTAAGTGATTTGGCTGATAAATTGCCAGAATTGTTACTAGAGGCTGTAGCTGCTGCTAGGAAGATTCAGGATGAAGAGTATCGTGCTGATGTTCTAAGTGATTTGGCTGATAAATTGCCAGAATTGTTACCAGAGGCTGTAGCTGCTGCTAGGAAGATTCAGGATGAGAAGCATCGCGCCCAAGTCCTGAGTAGTTTGGTGGATAAACTTTTACAAATACAAAAAACTCAACTTTTTTGTCTCTGGGGAAAAACTCTTCACATCTTATCTGTTTACACTCGCCCAGGTTTACTTAGTGATATAAATATATTAACTCCAATTATAGATACTTTAGGTGGCGAACAAGCATTGAGAGATACAGCTTCTGCTATCCAAGATGTTTCACGGTGGTGGCGATAAAATTTAAAAATCGCTCTCTGAGTCAACATTTATTTATTTTTTGGTAAAAGCTGAGACTTCAAAAGTTGGCACTGTTCTTTATATTTTTTACGCATAGCTTCCCTTTCCGATTGGTTAGGGATTTCTGCCAGTACACGCTCAACATTCTTTTTATCACAGTACATTTGCCGCATTATCGGAATCCATGTTGCATTCCAACCGTCTTGCCCAGTCATGCGCTGCGAAACAGGCTTACCAATATTCGCAAGTGCCACAGCCTTCTCTAAGTCTGCTTCACTATCCCAAAATTGAATACTTTCGGTACGCTCGTCAAGCAAAAAGTAACCCTCAGCCGCTTGACCTGTAACATGCCTGCGATAATATCTCCACCATTGAACTTGGGAAGCTAAAGTTTTACGCTGGTTGCTCATTAAACAGGTGCCGCACTCATCTTTGTATGGGTCACTGTGGGTAATAAAATTACCGTTGGCTGTTGTCACTTCCCATTCTGCAAATCCCACTGTAGCCATTACAGATTGAGGTAATGCGATTACAACACTACCGAATATACCAAGTAACAACTTACGCATAATTAACTAATTATTTAGACATTATTTTACACATAATGTTTAATATAGCCGAGCCAATTTTCATCTGGTTTGTGCTTTATGATAACTTCTTATTTGGGCAAGGTCAGCACATCTCAAACCCTGCAATTTTACATTACTAATCTTGCCAGTGATGCTAACAAAATTGGTAGTGCGATTCGACAGCATTGGGGTATTGAAAATTCTGTTCATTGGACGCTATACCATTTTGGATTTTAGATTTTGCGAAAAGTTGCGTGGGCGGGTTCCCCGACTTGAGCAAACTTTTCAAGACAGATTTTGGATTGGGTAAGGGTTGATCGGTAAGCTTTTGAGTCATCCATCTGTCGCAATCATTTTTTAATTTGGTATTAGATGTCACTTTTAATGAAGATGAATGTCGAATTCGTTCTCTGCACAGTCCACAGAATTTTTCTTTGCTACGTCGCATTGCTCTTAATGCCTTAGAGCGAGAATCCTCTTTCCGCCGCAGTATTCGCCAAAAGTCTCGGCGAGCCGCTATTAATGATCAGTATATGCTTTCTGTGTTGGCCGCATCTCTCCCCAATTCAATCCTCTCCTAGAATACCACTGTCAATAGGTTTTGAGACGCGCTAACCCTGCTATATCTGTAAGGAAATTTCTATTTTTGTTTTTTATTTGTGCCATTTTTTAAGGCCTGTGCTAATTGTTCTGTACTCAGGTTACTTAACAAAGTAATATTGAGAGGTGCTTGATTAATATATTGAGCATAAGATGATTGTAAATAAGGGCGATATTCTGCATTATTTAAGAGATTTGTTTCCATAAAAGCCACACTTAAGGCTTTTAAATATGAATAAACGGGTTCTGGCTCTGGCCCTAATAAACCGGTTGGTACAGGTAAAACATTATTTTCTGGAGCAGGTTCTTGTAGTGCAGAAAAATGGGTAGCATTTTCAATTAATACTAGATATTTGTTAGGTTCAGTTAGCCAAGTAAAGGGACGAATCTGTTCGGGGATGGCGGGGGCAAAAATATCTTGGCTACCCGTGACTATCATTGCGGGAACTTTGATTTCACTGATGCCATTTTCGCCTAAGACTGAACTGTTAATTGGATTAATGGCCATCACTGCTTTAATTCGCGGATCTTGTAGTGCATAATCTGTTTCGGATAATTCAGCAGCTTGACATTGCAGTAATAAAGATAAATTCAAGGATCTATTGGGATAACAGTCTCGACGCAACTGAGCAAAGTTCAGTTTAGCTCCGGCTAAAGTCAATACTGTATAACCACCAAAAGAATGTCCAATGGCTCCAACTTCCTGAAAGTTGAGTTTTCCTCGTAGCTGAGGATTAGATGTTTCTAAGCTTTGGAGTTCATCAAGGACAAATTTGACATCTAAGGGACGGTCGATAAATTCTCGTGGTTGTGGTGGCCCTGCTAAACCAGCAAAGTATTTTTGAAAGCGTTGGGCGTTACTACCGGGGTGTTCTAATACGGCGACGGCGAAACCATAGGAAACTAAATGTTCTGCTAGATAAGCTAAAGCATAGCGGTCTGAAGCTAACCCATGAGAAATCACAATTAAGGGAAAAGGCTTTTGGGTTGTGACTTGTGGTATGTAAACATCTAGTGGTAGACGACGATCGCGTTTAGTGTCATTTAACTCAAAGTACAATTTTTGCAACGGCAATTTTCCTGGCTGGCGTAAATCTGGCTTTTGCGAAAAATCTATGTTTGCGTTGCTAGATTCAGCGATCGCTTGTTGTTGCAAATATGCCACAACTGCATCTCTATCTTTGAGTAATTCTGATAAATTGTTGACTATCTTAATTCCTTCGGAGAAATTTAATTTAATCGTGGGCGAAGGAAACTTACGTATGATATTGACAACCGTTAAACCTTCTTTAGAATCTGCTGCAGCTAAAATCAAAGCCGCCCGCACAGCATAAAAACCATTTTGGCGAGATTCTGTAAGTAACAATTCTCCTAAACGTTGTACAACTTGCTCTCCGATGGGGGAATAAGTAAACTGTGAAACTAAAGTAGGTGTGGCACTAAATCGCTGTTGTAAAAGCTCTCGTAGTTGCGCCAGTTGTTCCGGTGTGGCACGCTGGGCATAAATGTCTAACTCTCCAGTAATTTTGCCTTCTTTGGCGAAGGTTTCTAGCGCATCTGTGGATAACGAAAATTCTCCAAAGGGGGGATAAAATAAGCTAATACGTTCGGCTCCCCAGCTAGGAGCAGCTGATAAAACAGTGGATAATAGCCCCAAACCCAAGTATTTCAGCAGTTTTTTCATAAGTTATTGCTAAATGGAGAATTATCAAGGTTATATTAGGATGCGATCGTTAATATAGAAGGTTTTGCCAGACAAAAGTGAAATATCACCAGAAATAATACTTCGGTGGTATCTGACTATTCATCGACTGTGAGAAAACTTTGGTGACAAGACTATGTTTGCAGTCAAGCTGACTCTACACATCATCCAGATAGCTATAACAAAATTTCCAGATGCAAACATCAGATTCAGAAAGCACTCAAATCACTTTTTACGACTATCTGAAATAACTGATTACTCTTGTGCCAATTTTAGTAGAGTTTCAAAGACCTGCTTTTGCAAAGATTCATCAGGAACTCCTAAACCAAAGATGCGGACGAAGGTAAGACCTTCAAGTGCTAGACGAATTACAGTTGCTATTGCTGGATCGATTCCACTGTTTTCGATTTGCTGTTGCCAATCAGCTAAGTGTTTCTGCACTGGCTCAAGTAATTCTGGATTTTCGGCGATCGCAGCTAGAAAACTAAAATGAATAGCGATCGTTTCAGCATCAAACTTTTTAAATGACCTGATATAAGCCCTCAGCCAATGTCCAGGTGTATCGGGTGCATCATCTTGCTTTAATTCATTCTCTAGTGATAGTGTCTTTTCATCAATTAGCTGTTGCAACATCCCAGAAATCAAGGCTTCTTTGCTAGGAAAGTGGTAAAGCAATCCACCTTTACTGACACCTGCTTCACGAGCGACAGTTTCTAACGTCAGAGCCTTGAAACCAGATGCTACCATCACTCGCCCTGCTGCTTCTAACAATGCTGTACGGGTAACAGACGCAGATTTTGTTTTTTTATTAGCAGTCATAGCGTTGAATTAAGGAGCTAGATAAATTGTCTTCACCAGACAATTTATCTAGCAATGAGATTTTTTGTGAATTTAGGTTTCTGCCATTAGTTTACCGTTTAGTTGGTAGACTAAATTTAGTGTACCGTCTGGACGGTAATGCGTCAACTAAATGAGTGAAAAAGTTTGGTCGTTTTTTGAGTAATGAGTAAGGATTACAGGGCTTACGCAAAACGTAGACGCACTCTTCGGCTACCCGCAGGGTAGGAAACTATATAAGAGTTTGAGAGAGTTCTTACATAAGTCCTAGTAAATACTCATTACTCATTACTCATTAATAATCTTTGCGAGTAAGTCCTGTTAGTGTCAGCAATAAGCGCGATAATGGATATAGAACTCAAGTTAATCTTATGTCTACAGTTTCCTGCTCCAGTTGTGTCGTAATTCTCAACCAACAACAGGAACAAAATATGTCTCACCAACAGCAGTGCCAAAATCAGCCAATCAACCACAGTCAAAGTACTGTTAAAAATTCTACAGTGGTAAAAAATGGCCGGGTTGTTGTCATATCTGAACAAGCACAATCTCAGCAGACTAACGAATCTCAAAACGCATAAAACACGGGTTAGGAAATTTGTTATTTTTTAGATTGCGACGTTAGTCTTTACGAAAATAATAAAAATCTCAGTTTAATATCGGTATTTTTGACTAATTCCTTAAATTTACCTTTACGAATTTAGTTTAAAATTACTCTGGGGCTTAAGCTATTACACGGAGACGCACATAATTTTAGATATCTTTTGTGTTGGTGGTTAACTGCTTACTATTAACAG
Source organism: Aulosira sp. FACHB-615 (assembly GCF_014698045.1). Lineage (GTDB taxonomy): Bacteria > Cyanobacteriota > Cyanobacteriia > Cyanobacteriales > Nostocaceae > Nostoc_B. Next base: position 82,757 of record NZ_JACJSE010000016.1, on the reverse strand, counting down.
ATAATCATCAAGTAACATCATGGGAAATTATGTAATTTAAAGCTTAATAGCTACAGAAAAATACTTTCTCAAAAAGCCAAGTTTTAGCTCAATCACTTGAATTTAACTACACCAGAGGCAGATAAATGAAAAGTTTATTGTTGGGAATAGGAGCTACCTTATTTTTTGCTTCCAATGCTCATGCAGCCACCCTCATATATAATGAAGCTGTTGATGGTGACTTATCTGGCGACAACTTAAACCCAACACTAGTGAATCTTTCAGTTGGTTCTAACAGAATTAGTGGTTCTACCACTGGTAATAATAATCCCGTTCTGGACAGAGATTTCTTTACCTTCACTATTCCTGCTGGTCTTCAATTGCGTCAAGTTATCTTAACTACTTATACCGGGCTAGATGGTACAGGGGCAAATCAAGGATTTTTAGCAGTCCAAAGAGGTTCTCGTATTACTAGCCTAATTAATAATCCTCCATTACTAGGTGCAGCTTTAATTGGTGCCGCGCCTGGAACCCAACAAGGAGATAATGTCTTAGACGACTTAGGTACAGCAGCATCAATTCAAGGAAACAACTTTGTGGGTTTTCCTAGCGGTAGACTTGGCGCTGGTACTTACACTTTCTGGATACAGGAAACAGTTGGTGGGATACAGAACTACACCTTAGATTTTGTTACCACAGTTCCCGAACCATCAACTATTTTCGGTATTGCTGCTGTAACGGGTTTGGGTACTTTAATCAAAAGGAAGAAGCGTGGGCAGAAAGCGACAATAGATCAATAAAGTTTCTCATCAGTGTGGAAATTCACCTTTTTATAGATCCCCTGATTGTAATGATGGGGATTTTCTTATTCTTGATTGCCTTTGAATGGCGATCGCATAATTATTCTGCTTGAGTAGACGATTTTAAAATATAACTAGCTAACTCACAAAATCCTGCGGCTTCAGCTGCACTGGTGACGTAAATTGGTCGATTTTGTAAGCGACTGGCGTATTTTACGATATTCGCTACACCCACAGAAACAGGAAAATTATTGGCTGCAAATAAACTCTCATCATTGGGACTATCACCAACAGTGACAACTTGTGTGGGTGAGTAGTCAGGCCAATGTGCTTGTAATACTTGCAATAAACCCACGGCCTTATCTTGACCTTGGGGTTTGATATGACACTGCACTGTACTGTAAGTAAATCCCCACCCCATTGATTCACAGAGATTACCTAAAGTTTGTAATTCCTCTACAGTTAAAGCCTCGACATCGAATGTCCAGTCTGTGAGGCGAAAACGATTGTCCGCAGATTCTTGAATTTGGGGAAATTTCTGTTTTAATTCGGCAAAAACGGCTGCTAATTGTTGGCGGTGCAATGTTAAGTCAGGAATCGCAGTTAAAGCAATGGGCTGTTCACTACCCTTGGGATAGAAGATACCACCATTTTCAGCGATCGCACCTGCAACCGGCATTAAGCTACTAATTCCACTTACCCAACCCGCAGAACGTCCCGTGACAATTAATACATCAACTCCAGATGCTGTTAATTCTTCTAACGCTTGTAATAACGCAGTAGAAAACTTTCCTTCCTTGGTTAGAGTCCCATCCATATCAGTAGCAATCAGGCGGATATTACTCCAGCAACTAGATGCAGCTTGAGATATAGGAATTAGATTTAAATAATACATATTAGTAACTGTATATACGCAGTTTATAAAAAGCTGTTAAAAATACTAATAACACAGCAATATGACCTTGAGGATTTGGGCATTCTAAACAATGACAAGTAAATTTATTGTTACCATGCTAAATCCTATACTTCTGGCGCAATCTCCACCAGCAAAAACAAAAAAAGTTACTCAAAAACCAGCCGCTAGTGAACCTTCCCCAGCACCGCCCTTTTTATTAATTACCTCTGGAGGGCTGGCTGTAGCGGTGATTGGGTTGATTGTGTTTGGCAAAATCCAGATGACTAAGTTAGAGAAAAAAATTAAATTTGAAAAATTCCGTGCTAGAGAGCTAGAGAAAAAGTTTAAACTGGCGCTAGACACAATCCGCAAAATGGAAACTAACCCGGATTTGGTAAACTCACGGGACTTCAACCTCGATTATTTACGGATGCGGATGTCTGAAGAAGTATTTCATTTTGCGATTCTGAACCAAATTAAAATCAGAGTCAAAGATAAAATTTCTCAAGCTTTGCGTCCCAACCAATCTCAACAAGGGACTGTGGGAATAGCCAATAGTGCAGGGCGACAGGTGGATGAGATTTTTGATGTTGAATATGAAAGTGGTACACCGCCAAACATTGCGAAACGGGTGCTATTCCGCATTCAAGTTAAGCTGATGAAGTTACCCACCCAAGCAACTTCCGCCACAATTAGCCAAATTATTGATTGCATCGAGACTTATCTTAGCCCGATGGACGATGAAGATACATGGCAACCGACAATTCAAGGTCGCCTTGCTACTATGCACTGGGATCAAAAAGCTAAACCCACACCATTACTAGTGTTAGAACAATCCAATGATGGCGTAAATGTCACGTTTCGGACTAGTCGCCAAGCAAATGCCCCAGCTAAATAGACTGGGAGTCGTGAGTAGGGAGTAGGGAATAGGGAAAGAAAAAGAGTCTCTTGTATCAACTACAAATTGGTATAGCCATAGCCAAGGTAGTTAAGACATTCGTCAATGATCAAATCTAGATAGCAAATGTCACCGTTCGACTAAAGCTCACGGCAAAAGCCTGTTACCTGTCCCCTACTATGTATGTTATGCTTTTTCGCTCCATGCTCCAGCATCGTAACTAATAACGGCGCTTTGGGAGTCACGGGCTAAAAGGCCGTCTTCCATTTCGACAATCCGATCAGCTATGTCTAAAATCCGGTTGTCGTGTGTTACTAACAAAATGGAAGTTCCTTGTTCTTTGGCGAGACGCTGCATAATTTCTACAACATCACGCCCTGATTGTTTATCTAAGGCGGCAGTTGGTTCGTCTGCTAACACTAGTGGCGGATTGTTCACTAGGGCGCGAGCGATCGCAACTCTTTGTTTTTGTCCCCCAGATAAGTTATCAGGATAGTAATTAACTCGGTTCTTTAAGCCAACAGCAGTTAGCATGGTTTCTGCTTTGGCGATCGCATCATTTTGACTGACTTTATCATTCAGTTCTACCGCCATTTGGACATTTTGCCGCGCAGTTAAAAATCCTAGTAAGTTGTGCGCCTGAAAAATATAGCCAATGTTACGCCGAATTTGTACTAGTTGAGTTTGGCTAGAGCCGAATAATTCTACACCCAAAAATTTTAAATTACCTTCTTGGACAGACCTTAAACCGCCAATCAAACTCAGTAATGTTGTTTTACCTGAGCCAGAAGGGCCTGTCATAATCACAATTTCTCCTGGATAAATTTCCAGGTTAATGTCAAATAAAATCTGTCTTTTTAGTGAGCCTTTGCCATAGTAATGATTCAGATTTTTAATGGCAATTACAGGTTCTTGTCTCATGTTCAGTTGTTGTTTAGAAGTTGATAATTGCTTCTCGGAACTCTAGAGCCTGTCTGCAAATTATGAGTAAGAATTCAGGAGTCAGAATTCAGAATTCAGCATCATAAATCAATCAAGAGTTTGCCAGATGAAAGTTTTGATAGTCTTATAGTATTAGTTATCAAACTCTTATTAACTTTGGCTTCTGGATTCTGTATTCTAAGTTCTTACAGTTATAGTGACAGTTTAAGCATTAAATATATATCATTTTGATAATAAAAACTGATTGCTTGCTACATATTTATCAAAATGATTTAGAAAATATCAGCCGGGTCAGCAGAACGTAACTTGCGTACAGCGATCGCACCAGATATAAAACACATAATCATGGTTAATATTAATACCGAAACTGCTCTGTCAAAAGTCATAAAAATTGGTAAAAGTGTAGCATCTTTGGCTTTTTGATACATTAAAATTGTAAAAAATAATCCAGGTAAATATCCCAAACAAGCTAATAATAAAGCTTCTTGTAAAATCACTGTTAACAAATATTTTTGTGTATAGCCTATAGCTTTTAAAGTTGCATATTCGGATAAATGGTCGGACACTTCTGTATAAAGAATTTGGTACACAATTACAGTCCCGACAATAAAACCCATAATTGTTCCTAAACTGAAAATAAAGCCAATGGCTGTACTACTTGCCCAATAATGACGTTCAAAATCGATAAAATCTTGTTTAGTCAATACATTCACATCTTGGGGTAAATATTGGCGTAAATCTTTCGCTACAGCCTGAACATCTGCTCCTGGCTTGACTTTAATTACGCCAATATCAATTAAGCCTTGCTGACGGGTATTAAAGATACGTAAAAAATTAACATCGCTGGTAATTAAGTTACCATCCGCACCAAAAGATGTGCCTAAAGTAAACAATCCGACTACTTTAATTTTGCGTCTTCTGAGTTCGGCAGTGACAGTTTTACCTTGATCAAAATCAGAGGCGATCGGCCCATACTCCTGCCTAGAAGAACGGTCAAATAAAACTACATCAGGTAGCTTTAATCTGTCGAGATTTTCAGAAACTCCAGGTAAATTAAATAAATTAACTTCCGGGTTAATGCCAAACACAAGTAAAGTACGTGACCGCCCTGTGACTGGATTTTTCCAAGCAGTGTAATCTAAATATATGGGATGTACTGATTGTACTGTTGGCAAATCCAAAGCTTTATATAACCGCCGTTGCGAAAAGCTTTTCATAGACAAAATCGCATTAGATTGGCGGTTAATTAAAACAATGTCACCATTTAAACTACTATGTAACTGCACGTTACTGTAATAAAGTGCATCTCGGAAACCGAGTTGGGTAAACATCAAAATATCAGCAAAAGCAATCCCAGCTAAAGCTACGGCTAATCGCGTTTTATCTCGCGTCATTTGTAGCCAAGCGAGAGGTATTTTTTGAATCATGTTATTTATCAATGGTCTTCTGGAATGAATCAGATTAGTAACTGTTCATCTGATCAATGTGTATTTTCACAAGCTAGGGCGGTAGTCAGATATGTGAGGAAATTTTGAAAGCTGGAATGCCAGGAATAATCAAACTTTTACCTCCTGCCTCACTTCGACTACGCTCAGTGAACACCTGCCTGGTTGGTGAGCGAAGCCGAACCACTGCCTCCTACTACTTAATTAGAAGCTGATGGGTTATTAATTTCAACCAGAACTTTGGCATTAGTTAAGCCAGAAACTTTACTGCTATCTTCTGGAGAGATGGCAATTTTAACTTCTACAACTCTGGCATCAACATCAGCAGCCGGATCATTATTCAACACATCTTTTTTACCGACTTTTCTGCCAATTTCAGCCACAGTTCCTTTTAATTCACCTTCAAAAGCGCCATTATCACTACTGACAGCAACACTTTGACCAATCCGAACTTTACTAATACTATCTTCTGGAACTTCTGCAACCACCATCATTTGCTCAGTTTGACCAATTTCAGCAATACCATTGGGGCTGATGGCTTCGCCTGACTTGGTGTAAATTTTTAAAATTTCTCCAGAAGTTGGTGCTTGAACGTAGCTTAATCGCAGTTCTGCATCGGCTTGTCTCACAGTAGCGATCGCATTACTAACTTGTGCTTGCGCCATTTGAACATTCGTCGGATCAACTTCTATCAATCTCTTGAGTCTGGCTCGTTCTTCGTCGAGTTGTCTTTGTAAAGTGGCTACAGTTTTGTCACGGGTGACTCTAGCTTCAATTAGTTGCTGTTGTAAGCTGGTTAAGGTTTTGACTTGGTTCGCCCTAGCTTCTGCAACTTGTTGACGCAAAGTTGCGATCGCTTGTCGCAAAGTAGCCTGACTTTCCACTACCTGCTGTTGAGCTGTAACCGCACTCAGTCGCCGTCTATCTCGTTCTTGCTGCGAGATAGCACCTTGGCGATAGAGAAAATCATAACGTCCAGCATCAACTTGAGCATTACGCTGTTCGGCTTGGATACGTGTCAAAGTGGCTCTTAAGCTATCACTTTGTCCGCGCAATTCTGCTTCCAAGCGATCGACTGTCGCCTGTTGAGCTAGTTTTTCTGCACTCAACTGCGATGCAATTCTAGTAATGGATGCTTGTTGAGCATCCCTCTCACCGCGTAACTGAGCTTCTAGTCGAGCAATTACCGCTTGTTGCGCTTGTACATCTCTAGGTGAACCCACTCGAATTTGGGCTAAATTAGCACGCGCTTCTAGTAATTTGGCTTTTGCTTGTTCGACATTGGCTAACTGAGTGTCATGATTGTCTAAAAGGGCAATCACTTGTCCTTTTCTCACCTGTTCTCCTTCGCGGACAAACAGTTGCTTCACTCGTGATGCAGATTGTAATCCGGCTGCTGGTGCAGAAAGTTTAATCACTTCACCGCGTGGTTCTAAACGCCCTACTGCACTAATAGTGTTAGCAACTGGTCTGACTGGTACAGATGAGTTAATCTTTTTCAATTGCTCAACTTTAGCTGTAGTTAGTAACCCCGCAGCGATTACTATTGGTAAGGCTACAGCGATGCCCCACCAAATCTTAGGTTGTTCTGGATCAAGTATTGGTGGCCTTGATCTTGGCTTCTCAGTCACCCTTGACATGGTTGTTGCCTGTTTATTTAAAAATGTGCTGATGGATATAAAAAAGTATGAGACGTAGTAGAGATTTGATAAATTACCTCTACTAAATACCCTCTGAAATTTGATGCCAATTAATACTTAGAGCCACAACTTTGACATCATGGCGCTAATAGTAGGTAGCGTTTATCTCATTAATTTTCAGTAGTGGTAGAGCAAAATTAATGGGACAAACTACTAGTTATTCAATAGATGCAACAATCAAGACAATTGCTAATGTGTAATTAAAATATCAATGAGAATCCACCGCTTTGAAAAGCAACCCCGGTTCAGTTGGAAACTCAATCTTTATCAGAAACTTAATTATGAACTAGCAATTACAAATTTTCAATCAATTTTCTCAAATAGCGCATCCCTAACATTACAGTTTCCTTAAACTTGTAGTCAACTAATTATTAGGTTTGTTAACTTTGAACTCATTGGTAAATTCGCTCCACAGATGCTACAGCTATGGTTAAACTCCATTAAACTATTGTCATAGCAAGAGGCAGTGGTTCGACTGCGCTCACCAACCAGAGGTAGGAGGTAGAAGCATTAGTATTCTTTCAGCATTTGTATGTTCAAAATTTCCTAATCTATATGCTTCTTGCTATAACTAAATTCTACATTTATCAGTTGCAGGAAAACGTAACAGAATCTACAGATGCGGCAGGGGAAGAAAGTCTGAAGTGTGTAGATGGGTTTTGCTCTGCTTCGTCAAATGTAGTATAAAATTTAGGACTTACGCAGACTCTACGATTTCTTGGCGTTCTCGGCGACTTGGCGGTTCGATAAATTAAGCTTTTTGAGAATTTTTGCGTAAGTCCTGAAATTTTTTCCTTCTGTTTCCTAATTTCTACCTCCTGAGTTGAAAGTGCTGAGTGCTGAGTTCTAAGTGCTGAGTAAAAATACGAGTCCCACTTTCATACAAAGCTTGTGAAACTTGTTTCATCGGGACTGCTTTTTACACATAACAAATGACAAAGAACAAATGACTCAGGACTTATTCTGGTAAATCAAATAATACTGTCGTCATATAATTATCTGCCCATTCTTGCCCAAAGGCTTTTTCTAGGACGCGGCGGGTTTTATCGTTTTGTTGTTGTTTGGTACAGTAGTTGCGTTGTCCAGCGATAATTTCCTGAGTTTGTTCGGGAGAAATTGGACTAGCTGCGATCGCTTGGGTACAATGTACTTCTAAAAAGTCCTGCACACGTTCCAAGAACATCGCTTCTTCTTCTGGGGAACTAGGACGGATAAACAAGCAAAATTCCGAGAAGATGTGACCCCATTCTGGTAATTCTCGCGGTTGGGAAAATTCTATTGTTGTCAGTGCGGTGAGTTGATTTGTATAGGAAACTGGCAAGGTCAAGTCTAAGTGTACCGGAGATAAATCGGCGATCGCTGCACTAATTTGCCCTCTACCACCAACTAAATCGCAACCAAACATCGGTAAGTCATATTCTGGACGCGGAAACATCACGCAATGCAAAATATCCAGCATATTTCCCACCTTCGCCAGTTCTAAGTGCATTTTGCGAAACTGTGGTGTTTGATAGCAGCGATTTTCAATTGTCAGTTTTTCACCCTCTAATCGACCTTCCACATATCCCAACTCTGCTGGTAAATGGTAAGGCGACAGTTCTAAATGCTTGTGCCAAGCCGCCTCGATGCTATCAGCTAACTGCCGAATTAGGGGATGTTGTTGTTCACGGAGTGAGGGAGTTGAAGTAAATGACATATTCTCATCAGAAATGCTATCTAAGGCCAGTCTACAGCCAGCCGTGCCACTTCTATTCTGCCGCGCAACATTAAGCAAACTGTTACATATAGTTACGTAAAGTTATAAGACATTGACTTTTCAAATGAATTACTTATTTTGTAGTCTTAGTTACAGAATTATTTTGATTTTCATTCATCAGGGAGTCTTCGGTTATGCAAATTAATACTCAAAGACCAAATTGTGCTGTCCCAGCAGTTAGACAAAACCTAGCTTGGTTAAGCAAAGCCTATAGTCAAAATTCCCTCAAGTCATGTCAACCTGCTGTCTGGGTGCGCCTTGTCGAACCTCTTAGCCCATACAGCTATGATGAAGCATTGTTACTTTGCCAAGTTTCTGCCGATGAGTGGTTAGCTTGGGTTCCAGATCATGGGGAAGTGACATTGCGTCTTAGTCAAGGGTCAATAGTTTAGGACTTACGCAAAAACTCTCAATTTCAGAAGACTTGGCGTAAGTCCCGTTGTGATGAGTTAATTTATTGCCAAAAATCAGTGGCTTCATATCCCAGTTCTGCCAACATCTGCCGCAGCAAAGGTAAACTGAGACCGATGACATTACTGTGACAGCCTGCTATTTTCTCAACAAATAAACTACCAAAACCTTCCAAAGCAAAAGCACCAGCACATTTGAGAGGTTCGCCAGTAGCGACATAAGCTTGGATTGCGCGATCGCTCATGGTTGCAAAATAAACCCTCGTCACCTGACACTTAACCAAAGTCCGGTTTTGGGCAGTGTCAATCAACACATGACCTGTGTATAAGTCGCCTATATTACCCTGCATAAATTGCCAACGAGCGATCGCTTCTGCTGCATCTGCTGGTTTGCCATGAATCTTACCATCAATAGCCAAAACCGAATCACAGCCCATAATTAAAGCTGATGGAAACTGTGGTGCGATCGTTTCTGCCTTACGTTGAGCTAAAACCTGCACTAACTCACCAGGATCACTCAGTTGAATTTGTGACTCATCAAAATCACTGGGTATAACTATCGGTTCAATCCCAACCGTTTGCAGCAAACGCCGACGTGCAGGAGAAGCAGAAGCCAATACAAATTGAGGAATATTTATTGTCATTGGTCAATGGTCATTTGTTCTTTGTCATTTGTCATTTTGCCTCCCCTGTCTCCCTCCCTACTCCCCACTCCCTAATTAATAATTAATACACGGTGAAAGAATCGACAACATTTTCCATCGTCCGTTTCACCTTTGTCCAACGTTTTTCAGGAATGGAGGCGTTAAAGGTAAACAGTTTGCCACGACTAACAGCAACACTAGCGATGTTATGTCGTTGCTGAGAATTTGGGAGTTTGACTAAATACTCTAATATATAGTAGGTTTTGCCTTCATTATCCTTTTCTCGCGCATCAACTAATTCGGCTGTGCGACCAGAATCTGGAGGTGCAAGGGCCGCTTTGCCAAGTTTATAACCAACTTCTGTGGGAGCGCCCAATTCTTTTAAGGTTTTACCTTCAGGAACCGGACTAATCACGACAGAAACATTTTCCGAGATTTCTATCAAATCATGAAATACGATATCAGGGCCATTGGCAACTTTCACAGATAGCCAGCCATTAGGGTATAAAAACTGATAACCATCAGCAGTATCTACATAGCTTTTAAATCCAGCCGCAGCAGCTACACCAGGATTAATCAAGCTAAAGCTCAACATTAATAAGCAAATAATTGCAATTTTTTTCCACATTGTTAGAGATTCCTTTGGCGGGAAGTAACAAAAATTAAACATTATGTATCGTTTTTATTGTCCCACCAACGGGGTCGCTTCATCTCGTCATTGGTGATGAGTCATTTGTCAAAAATTAAACAATTTGCAAAACCAAAAGTGTCATATCATCAGTGTTTTGCCTATCAGTACCAATAAACTGCTGAACTTGGTTAAATAAATAATCCACGATTTCTTCTGGCCCGTTGCAATAGCGACAAGCGGCGCTGAAGGCTGCTACAAAGTTTTCTTCATCGAAGCGATCGCCACTAGCCGCCGCCGCATCCGTCAGTCCATCTGTATAATAAATTACAGTATCTCCAGGTTCTAACTGTGCCTGGGCATCTTCATATTGACTGTTAGCATCTAAACCAATCAGCATCCCCAAAGTATCTAAGCGGCTAACTGTTTTTGTGGCTGCGTGCCACCACAAAGGCGGATTGTGTGCAGCATTACTGTAAGATAAAATCCGATTTCTGGGATTGTACTCAGAATAAAACAACGTCACAAAGCGGTGGGAATTTTCCAAATCCGCATACATCACTCGATTCAAATTTTGCAAAATCCCCGCCGGGGAATTGCCATGTAAGACTTCGCCTCTCAGCATTCCCCGCATCATCGTCATAATTAATCCGGCGGGAACACCTTTCCCCATCACATCCCCAATCACAAAACCCCAACGGCTATTTTCTGGAGATACTCTATTGATTAACTGCAACTGGTTATGATTGGTGGGAATAAAGTCGTAATAATCACCACCCACACGATTAGCAGGTTTACAACGTGCTGCTAGTGATACACCAGGAATATTCGGACATTGACGCGGTAAAAGTCGGCGTTGAATTTCTGCCCCAATTTCTAATTCTTGGTCTAGGCGTTCTTTTTTCCGCAGTTCTACAGCTAGTTCGTCGTTTTCAATTGCTACTGCTGTTTGGTCTGCAACCAAGCGCACTAGCTTTTGTCTGGTTTCTGTCCAGCTATAGTCAGGGTCACGACTTAAAACGTAGAGCCAGCCGCGTTCTGTATGCTTAACTAAAATTGCCGTGCCGAATATTTGCACATCAGGCCCCAAATAGCGGTGCATCTGATCATCTAATATACCGGTGGAACTCGCCAAAGGTGTGCTGTTGGGCAGTAATGTAACTTGACTACTGGCTGTTTCTAAAGCTTTGCGAATATTTTTGCGCTGGCGACTATCCTGCCAGTGGAGTTGCTCTAACCTAACTTGACCGTTAGGCTTGTAGAGAAATAAAGCACTACCATCAGCATCTGTCACCCTTGTGGCCATCAAGGGAATCAGTTCTAAAAACTGATTTAAATTGTTGAAGCTTCTGAGGGCAAATCCTAAAGAACTCAGCAAATCTTGAATTTTGTTCTGTTCTCGATGCAACCTTGCCACAAGTTCTTTTAGTGCTACGACTGGTGTGACATCCGTCGCGGCACTATTATTACCATCAGTAGGTTGAAAGGGTACTTGAGACACAGGCACAGATAATATCCAGTTAAGAGTAGTAGATTTTCAATTGATTAATAACTCTTTGCGGCAAAATATTGCTAAATCATATTGAGACAAGATAAGTCAATTTAGCAAGAGTAGAAAGACGTAAGCGAGAGCGATAAAAAACTATAGCATTCGCTGATTTTATTTCTACCTAAATCCAGATACATAAATTTCATGTGTTTTTACGCAAAAGCTGATGAGTATAAATCAGTAAATACCTCCATTGCTGAGAAAATTCTCACGCTCACGGCAGTCAATTAGCAAATCATACATCATGAAACATAAAATTCCTTAATTAATTGATTAATTATTTTTGCCAATTTTTGAGATTTTTTCTTGTCTCAGAGAAATATTCAGATACTGAAATAAACCATAACTTAAAATTTTCAGGGAAAATATCACTTTAACTGGATCAGCTAGAGCATTTTTCTAACTTTTAATTTACCTTTAGAGAATATTTGTCAGTTTTTCTGGAAATTCACTTCAATATATATACTCCTAAATTTGGACAAGCTGATTTGCTGATAACAATAGGCTTTTGCTAACTTACCAACGAACTTACTTGAGCTTTTTTGTTTTTTTCAGTATTTATAGCAGTTCTCAATTGGGTTTACAAGGTTGGGACTGGCGCAAAAAGATTACTGGTTGAGAATGGGTGTAGGGGTGTAAGGGTATAAGGGTTTTGCATACCTAGACCCCTACACCCTTCTTACATACCTGACTTTTGCGTTTGTCCCATACAGATTTAGCCACTCAAGAGAGCTTCAACAAACTCGTAGCTAGAAAATGGGCGTAAGTCTTCAATTCCTTCACCAGCCCCAATAAAGCGAATTGGTAAACCTAATTGTTGGACTACAGCCAATGCGACACCACCTTTGGCGGTACCATCCAATTTGGTTAATACTACGCCACTCAGTTGGGCCGCTTGGGAAAATACTTCGGCTTGGCGCAAACCATTTTGACCAAGGGTAGCATCTAAAACTAATAGAGATTCGATTTTGGCGTTTGGGGCTTTTTTGTCGATGATGCGGCGAACTTTTGTGAGTTCATCCATTAAGTTCTTTTTATTTTGCAATCTTCCCGCAGTATCAACTAATAATAATTCTGTGTTGCGTGCTTGGGCGGCTGCGATCGCATCAAACACCACGGCGGCGGGGTCTGTATTTTTACCAGGGTTGGCAATGACTTCTACACCACTTCTGTTTCCCCAAACCTTGACTTGTTCGACAGCCGCCGCCCTAAAAGTATCTGCTGCGCCAATCAAACATCTGTAGCCAGATTTTTGAGCTAAATGGGCAATTTTACCGATGGTTGTGGTTTTGCCAGCGCCATTTACACCAGTAATTAACCAAATATTTAAATTGTCTTTATCTGGGGCAAAGCTGGTTTTCTCAGATTTGCGAATAGGCTCCTCTAACATATCCCGTAAGATTTGTTTTAAGTAAGCGATCGCTTCTTCTGGAGGTGTAACTTCTTCCCGCAGTTTTTGTTGTAAAGCACTGATAATATAATCTGTGGCTTCTACACCCACATCAGCTTGTAACAATACAGATTCAATTTCGGTTACTGCTGCTTGGTTGAGTGGCCCTTGTCCAACAATGGCTTTTAGTTGATTGACGATGTTCCGCCGGGTTTTGTCTAATCCTTGGCGTAACTTTTTCAGCCAAGTGATTTCTTCAATCGAAATGTCTTCTGCACGTCTACCTTGAGCCGCCAATAATTCTGCTGACCAGACAAACCCTTCATCAAATGCCAAATCTAGTATTTCTGCGGCAGTTGCTTCACTCACACTTGCTGGCTGTACCTCTGGTTGTGTAACTTCAATGGCACTAGCTATTAAGCGTTCTTGCTTGGCTTGCCGTTCTGCTGCTGCCCGTTCTAAAAAAGATAATGCAGCCGTCTCGGTGGCCTGAGTTTCTTGTGATGTTACTTCTTCCGTACTGGCTGTAATTTCTGTTTCTGTAACAGCTACTTCCTCAACAGTAGTTGCTACTTCTGGTTGTGGTGTTTCGACAGTTGCCGCAGGTTCTTGGCTGGGAGTTGTGACCTCTTGTGAATCTGCGGCTATCGTGTCTGTTGGGGCTGGTTCTCCAGTTTCTATTTGTTGTTTTTGCTGGATATTTTTATAGGCAGCTTTAGCAAACGCCAACAAATCTGCGGCCGAATCCGGTGCAGTTTCTGGGTTAGTATTTGATGTTTCGGTTGCCTCTGGTTCGGTTACAGGTGTGGGAGTATTTTCTGCCTCTTGGTTTTCAGAGGGAGTAGCAGAAGAATCGTTATATTGACGACGAAACCAATTAAAAGCCATTGCTGCTAACAGTGTTAGTTGTGATTTAAGTTAGGAGTTATGAGTTCGTAAGTTAAGAGTTTAATAGAATTTGTTACTCTTCCCTGTGGTGAAATCCTCCGGGATATCCTCACCTCTCAATTTCGGGTTACTGGGAGGGGGTAATTCATCCCTCACAAGTACCTGACTTCTCCTCACCTTCAACTCACAACTTAGCATTCAGAATGGTTACAAAGTTAGGATAAAACACTAGGAAGTTTTTTTTGTTCTGTGAATCGCCGCAGCACTCCATTAATAAATCGATGACCTTCATCGCCACTGTAGCGTTTGGCTAACAAAACAGCTTCGTTGATGGCTACGCTGTCAGGCAAGTTTAAAAATGTCATTTCAGCTACAGCGATACGGAGAATGTCGCGGTCAATTTGAGCTAGACGGTTGACTTGCCAATCTACCAAAGCCGCCGATATTTGTTCATCAATCAAGATCCGATGCTCATTCACGGTTTTGACAATTTGAATGGCATATCTGCCAACTTCTCTGTCTTGGTTGGCGAGTTGAATTAATTCGGGAAACTCAACTGCTGCGCCAAGTTGATTGATGGCGGTTTGGGTATAAGAGATCGCTTCTTGTAGCATGGTTCTCGCAGTATTCATATCAGCAGCGCGAGTTTGGCTAGTTAATAGGCGATCGTTACTGCGTTGCAATTCCGCCGCAGCGTTGTCTAAGGTATCTTGCACTTCTGCCCTTAAGGTACGCACGGTTGCTAATACCAATTTAGGCAGATGTTCTTCGGTGAGTTTTTTAGGGTTGACTGGCAGCTGGCTGAGACTTAACAGCGCCAGTTCACGAGCGATTTGTTGGGGTTTGCGGTCTTGCATGGAAGTGAGTGCCTAAGCACTGAATTAGGGTGAAAATTTAATTGATTGCTACAAAGCCAGACATTCATAATATCTATTTACTTGTGTCTTTGCCGGATAAATTTTATATTTCCTCGACGGAAATTACTGAATGTTTTGATTCCCTGGTTAAACTCGCTAAATTTTGTTCTTTGCCTAAAACTAGCGGGGGTAAGGGCGTATTCGGTGCCACAATTCCACCAGAGACAATCACTTTAAAAGCATCTTCGATTGACATTGAAAGATTGATCACATCTTCTTCTGGTACTACTGCATACCATCCTGTAGTCGGGTTGGGTGTCGTTGGGATGAAAATGCTCAACATTGGGCGAGGCATTTGGGATTGAATTTCATTGGCGATCGCACCTGTAACAAATGCGATCGCCCAAATGCCTTGTCTGGGATACTCAACTAAAACCACACGGCGAAATTTGCCTGGAGAATCTTTAAGTAAAGTCTCTAACAGTTGTTTTAAGGTTTTATATACCTGTCCCGCTAAGGGAATTGCCTGTAATACTCGCTCACCAAAATCTAATAACCATCTCCCAGCAATATTCCGAGCCATTAACCCAATTAACAAAATACTTAACAGTGGTACTGCTAAACCCACAGCTAAATTTAGTATATTTACTAAAATTGGGTGTAGCCCATCAAAGGGATTGAGTTGTTTGGGAACTTGGGTAAGGAAGTCGATTACCCAATTAGCGATCGTGATTGTGAGCCAGATGGTGGTTGCTAGGGGGATAACCACTAACAATCCTGCTATCAGGTCATTTTTCAAGTCCTGCTTTAAGCGATCGATTACCAAACTTAGTTTCTCCTTTTCTTGGCTAGTGAAACTCTAGATAAGCGGAAATTCATACCAGCAACCGCCCAAGGTTAGAAGGCTGTACTAGTAATATTTTTTACCCTGTTCTATTTTAGAAAGCTGTCACTAAATAGCTTTTATCTTGATAATATGCTGTTCAGACCAGAAAAGTATTGATTTTTCGCTAGTTCGATGTTGAATACAGAAAGATATAGCTAACTACCGATAGTTCTTCCATCTGTGAGGATGTTACTTTTCTTTGTACAGCTTGTAAATGAATGTTGCAAATATTTTAATTATTACTAATACTACCGCGATCGCTCAAAATCTGACTATGTTTCTGAAACCTATGTATGACAACTAAAAATCCACTTGTAACTAGTTTAGAACTAAGCTGCAAGTAAAGGATGTTTTTCTGAAAAACTTTTGTTATAAATTTTAATAAAACAGAAGACTCCGGTTTGATTTCCGAAATTTAAAGGGGTGTGGGTATTCAAAACCCTTACACCCTCAATACCCAATCTCCACAGAAAATCTTGGTGTGTAAGTCCTTTTTTACCCTTCTCCAGCAGTTTGTGTAGCGACAACCTTGCTTTTCTCAGTTTGGGATAGTGTTTCAGCTAAGGTAGGTGTAGGTAGATGCTGCATTTCCCAGACTTTCAGCAAAATTAGGTACTCATAAAAAGCTTGCAAAGTACACCAAGCCATCCCAGCGCGACCATCTAAACAGCCACCTAACAGAAAATACATATAAAGAAAACGCAAAAAAGGTCTAGCTGGTAAACGCAAAGACAAGTCTTTTAAAGCACGCCGTCTTTCTACCTCAGTTTTGCCAAAAAATAAATCTCGCCAAACAACTGTGCCATTTTCTAGTTGATGTACTGTTTCTTTGGCTTCATCGGTAGAATAACGATTATGTTTTTCAATCCAACGGCTCAAACCTTTACTGCAAGTGTAATGAGGGTAAGTTTCCTTGATAAAGCTAGTAGCACCATCACATACTTCTCGTTCTGTGTGACCATAGTCTGTAAACCAGACCTTACCGTGGCGGAAAAGACGCATCTGATAACGGGGATATTGGGTGCTATAGCGAATCCAACGATTCATAAACATTACCCGTTCAGCAACGTAGTAACCAATGTAATCTGGGTTATGTGTGGCTTGTGTGCATTCCGCAAATAACTCTGGTGTCATCCGTTCATCAGCTTCCAGAATATAAACCCACTCATATTTCGGGGGTAGAGATTCTAGCATCCAAGTGCGTTGACGACCGTGGCTTTCAAAAGCGTGCTGCACAACCCGTACAGGATAGCGACTGGCAATTTCCACAGTGCGATCGCTACTGCACGAATCCACAACTATAATGTCATCCGAAAGCATTGCCGACTCAATACAAGGTGCAATATCTAGTTCTTCGTTATATGTCAGTATGTAAATTGAGAACATTTGCAGATTTTATAGCGATTTTCCTAACAGTTAATTTTTAGGAGGCAGGAGGCAGGAGGGTCACAATAATTCCTACTCCCTACTCCCTACTTTTTTACCGTGCAGCAGCTTTACGTCCACCTGTTTGTAAAGCACCGCCACCTCTTAATCCTGTCCAGCCAATAATAATGTACCCAACAGATAATAAAAGACTACTAATTCCAATCCGTAAGCCAGATTTCCAAGCATTGTCTCTTGCTTGTTTTTCTGCATCTTCCTTACGCTGACGAATTTGTCCTTTTCTTTGATTCGCCAGTGCTTGAGGATCTGTTTGTTGGTCAATAAATTTGTCCAGTTCTTGCGGATTAGCTTTAAACTTCTGGAGTAAGTCTTTCTGTGATTGCGGCAATTGCGGATTTGCCAGAGCTTGTTTATACTTTTGATCATCTTTGAGCAAGTCAGCAAACTGCGCCCTGGCTTGGGCGCGGAGTTGTTCTAATTGCGCTTTCCCCTGATCTGTATTGAGTTGCGCCTGAAATTGATTCAACTGGGTGTCTAGTTGTTTTTCTGCTTGATCAGCTTCTTGAGTAATTTGAGTGACAGTTTGTGCTTTGGCTTGATTGACATTGTTCAGGTGCAAGGGAAAAATCAACAAGAAAATTAGACCCAAGACACTAGAAAGTATAAACGCTGGCAATCGTAAATCGATACCTTTAGGGCCACCATCACTAGCACCATCAATCCAATAGCCAATCAACAGAGAACCTAAGCCCACCATAGGTACAATCCCCCGGTCAACTAGGGCTGTTGCTAAGTTAATTTGCCAGCCACGATCAGTAGGTTGAAAGGGTAGCAATAAAATTAGAAAGTCTAGCAAAAAGGACAAAATTAAAACTGCCCCAATCACTTTGAGACCAAGGGCTGCGTTCCCGGAAGTAAAACGATTAGTCATATTTTCCAAACTTAATAGTGAGTCAGAGTGATTGTCCTATTTAAAGTTACTGGAATATTGTTCCTGTAACTCTGCCTGTTCAATAAAACTATCTCTTATATAGAAAAGGCAAAGGTAATCCTAGTGGATACCTGTAGGTTTGAAACTACACCACGGTAGCACTAGTTAACTTGAGTGTCTTCAGAAAATACATGGTGTTTGAAGATACGAGATTAGCTGATATTAATCAAAAAAACAACTTTTATTTTCAGCTTCTACTCTCTGGTTTTTCGCAAATAAACTGACTGCTGAAGCACTTCCTGCCAAATAGACAAATCCTCTGGTCGGTCAACATCAGCTAAAGTTGGTAAGTATATAGATGAGACACCCAAGTCAGCCGCAATATCTACAGTTTGTTGTAATACCTGAGAAGTTCCCCAATCGATGTTAGCGAATAATTCCGGGATGAAGCGACGCACACCAATTAAGTAGTAACCACCGTCAATAGCTGGCCCTAGTACCAAATCAACAGTTTGTAGTTCTTGAAAAGCTGTTGCCAAAATTTGAGATGTCACACCAGGACAATCGCTACCAATGATAATTATATATTCAGCATTTTTGCGGAAACTATCAACCAGCGATCGCGCCATCCTTGTACCTAAATCGCCTTCACCTTGAGATGCGTAAAGTAATTCCCCACCCAACCAATCTTGCATTAACTCCAAACCACCACCAGCAAACCGCACTTCCACAGAAACACCAATCGTCTTTTGTAATTCTCCAACTTGCAACAGAGTATATTCTGTCATTTGCTGTTGCAGATGAGCAGCACCAACACTACCCAAAGCTGGTATCAGCCGAGTTTTGGTCTTTCCTGGTTCTGGATAGCGCGTAAAAATAATCAAGTGCTGCTTTTGGACTTCTGATAATTTCAGCACGTAATAACCTTAACTGTTAGCGACTCAAATATTTTAATAGCAATACTTATCGTTTTCATTAGCACTAGAACGTTCTCTGCCCTTTCGCATTGCGCCTAAAATCGTAGAAACATAGACACATCGCCTAGCCTTGCCATTTTTATAACTGTATAAAGTAATTTGTCCTAACGTTCGCAGTGATGTATTAGTACATTCGTCTCCAGGCTGATAAACTGGACAACCTTGGTGGTTAAAAACAACACGCCAAATTGCTTGAGAAGTATGTTTTGGTACAGTCGTCTCAGATGTATTGCGATTATTTAAACTTTTATCAATCAGAATATTAGTCTCTAAATTCTGCCATAAATTGGCATTATTATTCACAGCATCAGAAATAAAAAAATTAGCATCTGCTCGATGAACTGCCCACTTCACAACATTATTTTCCTCACGAAAACTTACTTGCCAACTCACTTTTTCTTTTAGAGCTTGGCTTTGAGCTTGACGCATAGCCAAATAAACTTTATCTTGAGCAGTATTAAGACGACTTCTATCTACAAAAGCTAACCAATTTGGTAAGAGCAGCCCAGCTAAAATACCAAAGATTAAAACAATGACTAAAATCTCCGGTAATGTAAAGCCACTACAGGAGTCCACATATAAGATATTTTTTAACTTACCCCTATAAAATAAATGCACCTGAAAATACTTCTACAATTAATTTAATGATCACGTACCAAGTTTAATTTCCAAAAGCTATGCAGTTTTCATTATGATTTTGTTAAGTATTTTTGTTGATATTTTTGTTGGTAGAATAACTATTATAGCAATTTTAAGTAGTAACTTAAACGTAAAATTAACTCGCTTTAATCTTGCAGTATCGTAAATAAAAAATAAGTATAAGAACCTAGCAGCCAATATTCCTTTTTTTCGATTAAATGGTTCTTGGAGAGATTTACATACTAGATATTTATAAAGGTTAGTTAGGCTTAAATTCCAAACATTTTTATTTACTAATTCTCTAGTATGATATGCACCTTCTAAGACATATAAACAAGCCTTTTCTTGTCTAACTAAATTAGAAGATAACGAATTAGCACTGACTCTATACAAAATTTGCACTTTCGGGACACAAACAAAAGAATATCTAGCAGCTAACCGCAACCACATATCCCAATCTTGAGCAGCACTTAGTGATTCATCAAAACCGCCTAATTCAATTAAAGCTTCTCTATAAATTAATGGATTAGAACCATTTTCTAAAAAGTTACTTACTAACAATCTCTCATACACATCACCATTAACAGTAATATGACTTCCAGAAACTAAAAATTTACCATTTTCATCTATATAATCAGTCCAGCTATAAGCAACCTTCGCATCAATATTATCTTGCAAAGCCTCTAACTGACTTACCAACTTATCAGATGTCCAAACATCATCCGCATCTAAGAAACTAATAAATTCTCCAACTGCTTTCTGTAGTCCTCGGTTGCGGCTGACATTACCACCAGCATTCTCAAAAGAAAATACCTTAAGGCGTGAGTCTTGAATTTGTGAAACAATATCTAAAGTTGAATCTGTCGAACCATCATTAATGACAATCAACTCAAAATCTGTAAAACTCTGGCTCAATACAGAATCTATAGTTGTTTTAATAGTTCTTTCGCTGTTATAAGTTGGAATAATTACAGAAATTTTGGGAATATTTTGAATGACATTAGTCATAATTTATCTAAATTATCTACAAATTTATTAGACAAATAGCATCGTAAAGCATATAAAGGACTCATCATACTAGCCCAATAAAACTCTATTTCAAAAAGTGCAATCAAATTACTGCTTAAACCTCTTCTATACTTAATCAGATGATTTAAAATTCGCCGCAAATTTCCCAAAACAGTTTTGCATAAAATCATTGGTTTTTGCCAATTTTTAGCATTGATTAACCGGAGTTGGAAAATACACAAACCGCAACCACGAGCCAAATTTAACAAATAACTCTTCTCAAATCGCCAGCGAGGAATTTGGTGATAAGTGTGCATGTTGGGGTTATACCAAATTTGCCAACCACCTCGGTGTATGTAAAGCAATGGTTCATAATCATCTCCTTGAACAAATACACCAGGTAATTTTCCAGTCAATGACGGTTTCTGCGGAACATAATCACGCCACACTTGTTTGCGGACAACAAGTGCTGCCGCAGGTGGTAGCCTTAACTTATCTGGTTCAAATTGATGTGCTTCACTTCCGTGTTCTCTGATAGCAAGAAAACCTTGAATTTTTTCAAAATTTTCTGGTGGTTTTACTTCATAATTACCATGAATTTGACCACTCCAAGCGCCAGCTTGAGGATATATATCTCCAAAAGCATAAGCTTCTGCTAACCAATTAAGATCGGGTAAATTATCGTCATCTAAAAAAGCTACTAGCTCACTTTTGGCCTCGTATATTGCTCTTAATCTTGCAAACGCAGCACCTTGCTGAGTTTCTAAAAAGTATTTTACTGGCACCTTATGGCTAAAAAGCTTTTGATAGTCCCGAATTATAAATTCAGTATTGTCTGAACTATTATTATCAATAATAATAATTTCCCATTGTAGATTCTCTACATTTACTTGAGTCAAAAGCAAATCTAGAAGTTTAGGTAATCGACTAGCTCCATTGTATGTAGGAATAGCTACAGTAATATCATAGTTATTTTTCAATATCTCATTCATAATAATTATTTAGAGTTAAAATAACCTTCATTAAATAAATAAAATGGACTAATAAAACTACTTATGAATAATTCCATTTCACAAGCTACCACTAAATCAATTTTGATTTTTGTGCCATGTCTAAGCAAGTGAGCTATAATTTTGCGTAAGTCATTTAGCATATAAATCAGAAGTACAATTGGTTTATGTGCAGGTTGTATGTTAATCATTCTAGTAACGTAGCGGCTAAGTCCAATTCCTGCAAAAAAAGGAAGTAAATAATCTTTTTGCAATCTAGAATTTGGTATTTGATGATAAATTTCCATACTGGGGTGATACCAAACTTCCCATCCTGCCTTTTGGATGTAACATAGTACTTCTAAATCTTCACTAGTGAGCATATTACCAGGGGTTCTACCAGTTAATATGGTTTTTTGTGGTACGCTTTCTAACCAAGCTTGTCGCCTCACAACTAGTCCCGCAGAGGGAGGTAATAATTTCTTTTTAGGTTCGTAGAGTAAAGGTACATCTCCACGTTCTGTAATTGCTAAAAAAGGAGCAATACGTCTTTGAAAATCTTCTGATGGTTCTGTTTCCCAATCTGGATGAATTTGACTACCATAAGCTCCAGCTTGGGGGTATTTTTGAGCAAAAGTATAAGCCTCTGCTACCCAATTTAATAGCGGGTAGTTATCGTCATCAAGAAACCCTATCAATTTACCTGAAGCTTCTGCTACTCCACGTTTTCGTGCGTAAGCTGCTCCTTGTTTGGCTTCAAATACATACTTTAAAGGATAGGGATATCGCCAATTTGCTTGATAACTTTGAACAACTTCGGCAGTATTATCTGTACTGTTATTGTCTACAACAATAATTTCCCAAGTGATATTTTCAGTATGTTGTTGATTTCGCAGTCTTTCTAGTAGTTCAGGTAGGCGAACTGCTCCATTGTAAGTTGGAATAGCAACGGTAAAATCTAGGCTTTTAGTCATGTCTTGATGGTTGTTTTTTTTGAGATTCTACTTTAAAAATGTGAAGAATAAAATGTATGTACAACACTCCTAAATAGAGTGTTGTTTATTTTAATTAATCAATTGCTAAACAGGTAAGATTTAAACTCGGTAATCTGTACCTGATATTACAATTTTGCTATCAAAACGTAGTTATATGTACCGTATTTTTATGGATTTTTTTGCTAAATTTTAATTACACTCACTATCTCTGACTTTGAGAGTTGAGCCTAAAATGCTTTTTACTATCACACATCGCTTTATAGTATTGTTAGATGCAGCAACGACAATTTTTAATCCGGGTGGTTCTGTAGAACCTGTTGGTGGTGTACCAAAGTTTGTAGGTAAAGTCAAAGTCCCCATATAGTCAAAGGTAATTTTTGTAGGTGCAGTTAAACTATATGAGACGGAAGAACCAGCAGTGTTTTCACTAGTAAGATTTGAACCAAGTAAAAATTTATTAGAAGCAACATTTAATTCTGCTAATAAAGGCTTCCATGCAATTTCACTAGACTTGAAATCAGTACCATCATCTTTTTTCGTGCGATAAATAGCAACTTCTATAACTTTGGTTGTGCTATTTTTCTGAAAGCTGACACTGTAACTTAGTTTTTTCTGTTTAGCTTGTTGCTGTGCTTCTTGTATTGCTGCTAAAACAGCATCATTGGCTTTATTTACCTGCTGTCGGTTAACAAAACTAAACCAGCTAGGAAGGGCGATCGCTGCTAAAATACCAATCATTAGAAAGACTACGATTATTTCTATAAGTGAAAAACCATCATCACTTGTAGTTGCTTCATTATGGTTATAGTTAAGTTTTTTGATTTGGATAAATTCATGTGCCAGGGAAAAGCCTAGGTTTGACATTAAAACATCGGTATTTTTCTTGCTTTTCATAGTTCAAAATTACAGAATTTTACAGAAATTAGATATTTATTTACTAAATATAAAACTGCGTCCTTCTACACGAATTTTAGTTGTGGGAAAATAAACATTTTGTGCCTTAGAGTAAATTATTTTGCTTTCATCATCAGTCAGTCGAGCTAGTGCATTTCCACGTAAGTAAATTTCAGCAATACTGCGATTTTCTTCAGTCAAAGAAGTAACACAAGCATAAAAACCTGTCATTGTTATACCGGTTGGAACTACTACCATATTAGATGGACAACTTGCACTTGGTACTTCCTTATTATTTGTAGTAGCACTTTGATCAACAAAATCTATCAAAACTATAGGTTTTTGGGTATATGCTTGTGATGTTTTAGTCCAACTATTCATTTTTTCTGCTAAAGTTTTATCTTTTTGAGAAAGATTTAATACTTGAAATCCATCATCAGGACATTGACTAAAGATGCTAGTTGTATCATAAGCTTTAGTACACTTGCTACCATTTTTATTAAGTACACCATCTTTAATCTGAAATCTAGCAATTCTAGCAGCCTTAGACCAAGGCTTTGCCTTGTCTTGAATTAAATAGTAAGCAACTAAAGAGTTAACAAAAGCATCATCATAAAATGTCTTGTCTTTGAGTTTTGTAACTACCGCATCTTTGGAAATTTCACGTTTCCAAAATACTAATACAGGGATTCCATTTGTGACTGTAGGTAATTGACTTTTAATAGCGTCAACTCCTGTAGCATCATAAATGTAAATAGCTTGTTGTAGATCGCGTGCAATATAATCAGTGGCGGCTTGAATTTCTTGCTCAGAGTTTGCTTTAGCTTGTTCTCTGCGATCTGTTTCTAACATACTTATCATTACCCCCATCAAAGGAGTAATAACTAACACTGCTAATAGCATAGCGACTAAAAGTTCAATTAATGTAAAACCATCATTTGTTGATTGTTTATAAAAATAATTGAATTGTTTTTTTAAAAGCCACTGCAATACGTTCATTGTAATGGTACCTCCGAAATAAAATATTTTGGTTACTGGAATTTATCTAGAACCATGAATTTTTAACTACAACCACCAATGCGAAGACATAAATTGTTGTATGAAGGTTGCCCTGTAACAACATCAGTGGTTATTTCTAGTAATGGTGCTTTGCGATCGCCTAATCCTTCTGCAACTGTCTTTTGTGTTACCTTATTGGGGGCATTTTTTCCCAAAGCACTACTGTCTCGAAAGCCATCTGCTCTGTAAACCCTTATTTCTAGTTGATATCCTGCTGTTGCATCGGTTGTTGCTTTGTTATAACGAAATGCTTGAATTACAAAATCCCGGCTGTTATCACTCGTACATTTGCCATCAGTATTGCCATCTATACAAAATAAATTGTTGGCTGGTGTTGCAGGTACAATACAGTATTTATTTGCATCACAGGTAAGGCTTCCTGCTGTGGGAACACCAGATGGTGTTGTATTTGTCTCTGCTGGAGGATCTATGGTTCTAGCTTGAACACCATCTATGTATGTTTTTGCAGCTTGAGTTGCTAGTTCTACACGTCTGCTTTGTAGGCGAGTCGCTGTAGACATAACTAATACTGGTGCAATGGCAGTTAACAAAATTGCGGCTACAAGTAGAGCTACTAGTGATTCAATAATGGTAAAACCAGACTCGTCTGAATAAGTAAATAATCGTAGTAATTGATGTGATTTCATAGTTACCAATTCAGCTAATTTTTGACTTCAACTCATGATTAAATTTGCTTTTGAGTTATTTAATTTGTCCTCTCCCAGTGTATTTATTACAAATAAGCTGGGAGAGTAATTGCTACCGATTCTTTTTAATCGGGTTTAATTTTGACACTGGCTAGGACGTTGATTTTTTGGTAGAGCATATTTAGTACTCTTTTTCTTACTGGATTCTATTTGTATCTCAAATCCAGTACCGAATCCGTCTTTTGTCGTTGTGTCCTGAACTGCACATAACAGAGCTTGCACCCAAGGATCATCCCGTGACACTTCTCGATAGTATTCATCTGGTGGGTCAGTGGTGGGAATTACAAAGCGTTGGGCAAACAAGTCTGGAGTTTGTGATAAGAGTCCTACATCAAAACCCCAGTTACGTAAAGGTGGCATGTAATAAGGTGCTAGTCCTATACCCGCACTGTCTGAGTGATAGTAGCTATTCTGACGTTCTGAAAATAAACTGTTGGCAACAGCGTTGCCGCTTGGAGATGGCCTTACAAATACTTGGAAAGGAGCCGTAGCGTAAATACTACGTTTAAACTGGATAAATGAACCAAGAATATTAGCTTTAACGTCATCCCAGTTCTCTAAAAAGCGAGGAAAGTTATGTAAGCCTCCATTAATTTCATAGTAAGGATTAGTAGTGTTGCCAACACGAATTGGGGTATCACCAGCAGCAATTACCAAGTTAAATGTAGTTTCTGTAGCTTTAGGCAACCACTTAGTATTCTTGACACGCTCACTTTCTGTACCTAAGTCAGTTATTTTGCCGTAGTCTTTTTCGTCTGAAGGGGTGGCTTTAGGTACGTTGATTTGCAAAATTGGCTCTAAAATCGGTTGATCAGTTGATGTAGCACCAGTTGCGAATCTGTAGAATAGGCGAGTTTCTTTGTTGTAGTACTTTCTCGTTAATAGTGGCGGGTTGGCATTCTGATTTTTCTCTACAGTTGTAAACCAGAGAGCATTATCTGTTGCGTTAGGTACAGATCCTGAAGCATCAACTTTACCTGATACAATTCCTAAAGCGACAGGAGGTTTAGTAATTGCTGTTGGATTGATTATGTTGTTATCTACATCAAGTAACCTACCACTCGAATCTCGTTTGAATGCAACTCGACGAGGAAATTTTGTATAATCTTTTTCTGTTGATTTTCCCTGGTCGATTATTTTTGCTGCTTTTGCGGTTGTTCCAGCTATTAGTTTTCCAACATCTTGACCGACTACATCACTAGATTTTTTAGTTGTATCTGCATCTAAACCGATATACCAATCAGTTGCACTACATTCAGCAACATCTAACTTAAAACACATCTCCATGACGTACTCTGGAAAGTTAACACGGCGCTGAATAGGAGTGACGAAATTATTGAAGTAGGAACTGTTAGCACCAGCAGCAGTATTACTACTTGAATAAAGAGTATCTGTGAAATTGCGGGAAGTAACAAAGTTGTTGTCCCAAAAACCACTTTTCAGACGATTGTTTTTGACTGTGGCTGCATCACTAGTATCGGTGCGGTTGTTTCTCAAATCAAAGTCACCATCGCTGCGATACCCTTCCTTAAAGTTGCTTGACAATAAAGTAACAGCGTCAGCTAAAACAGAAGCAGGTCGCCATTTTTCACCTTTATCACATTTAGGTAATCTCGGATCGTTAGGACGGCAAGCGAAGTTGGTATTCGTTGATTTACGTTTATAAAAATTACTCCAGTAATCGCTAGAACTCAGGGTATAGTCAGTAAATTCTTCGTGTTCGTGTTTATTAAACTCACCCTGAATATAAACTGGTAAATCTGTAGTGAGAATTAAGCCTTTTTCTTCTGCTCTGTAATCTGTTTTTCGACTTAAATCTGCGCCATTAACCAACATAATGGCGTTGGGGCGGCGGTTGGGATCAAGTTTATAGTCGGTGGCACTGACGTTAGCACTTGAATCGCTGCTATCGGCTTTAGCATCATCACGGGTAGCATAAATAACGCCACTATTAGGCAACAGGTATTCATCAGACCAGGTATCAGTAATTGCTTGCTTACGAAGTATATCTAGATCAATTTTAGTGGCACGAATTTCTAAAGGCTGACGTTGTTCCATTTCCAGGTCATATTGTCCCGTTGCTGGTGTCAGTTTATCTATGCTTTTGATTTGCCTAGCGTCAAGAAAGGCTGTTTCTTTAATCGCATCATTAGGAACTAAAGTTGCATTCCGCGTAAGAGTACCATCAGCAATTTCTAAGGCACAAATGGTAGAATCAATGGCTGCTTGCTCTGACAGGCTGAGGGGTTTAGATGTTGCTTTTTTCAAAGCCTGACGCAAGAGGGGATTAACAAATTGTCCATTAGGGAATACCAAGTTAGCTTGATACTTCAAGCGTTCTGCCAAACCAACAGTTTTTTTAGCTACATCAGCAGCAGTAGCAGAAGTGCTAAATAACCCATTGGCATCTGTAGTTAGCCCTCTGGTAATATCGGCAGATGATGTCTTAGAAACCTCATAACTAAAGCCATTATTAGATTTGTCTATCTTAGTTGCGTCATTAGGGTCATAACCATCAGTTGTTGCAGTGGTTAAATTTGTAGGGTTGTAGTAGCTACTAACGCAAGCAATTGGCTTTTGATAGTTATCACCAGTTTTTGGATCGTAAGGGTCTTTATTGTAGTGATAAACTGCCGTAGCACGCATGACCAAATGACCACGAGTTTGTTTGCTAGGATTGGTGGGGTCACTAGGATCTGGTACTACCATTGGCATGGTATCAGGCCATACAACTGGTGCGTTGTTTTCTTTTTCCGTTGTATTAGGATTATCAGTAGCTGTGGGCGGTGCTGGTAAATTAGAACCTGCTGGGCTGTATACTCCTGCACCTGTAATTATTCGCAAACCACCAACTACATCTACTGCATCAGCACGAATACTAGCAGCTGATGTTTCCCAATAGCCGTCCCGTCCTGTAACACCAAGGTCTGCTAACTGTCTGACGCGGGTTGTACGGGTGCGTGTTTTGTCGCTATCGGTTTTACCATCTTTTTGTTTCCATTTTTCTCCAGAAATTTCTTCTGTAACATCTTCACCAACAAATTCCTGGCGAGTGCTATTCCATCGCAATTCAGGTAGGTTGTTACCGACAAGAATGCGATCGCCTATTAGTACTTCTGTAACAGGATTCTGGTCAACAGTTTCTGGATCAGTGGCTGGTAACTGGGATTTATCTATGGTTAACTGAGTGTTTGTATCCGTGGGGTATACCCAAGCATCTAGCGGCCGTAGCGAATCATTATCACCTTGTAGAACTTCACTAGATGTATATAAAGTAGTACCAGTTTTAGTGAGTCCAGATGTACCAAAAGGAACTTCCTTGAATGGCACACGCCTAGTACGCTGACGGAAGTAGACTTCTAATTCTTCTTTTCTGACTTTATCTGTGTCTAAGCCAGGGTCTTTGGTTATGCGATTATAGACGTTATCCTTGACTACCTGCGGATCATTACCTTTATCCCGACTGAATTGAGCTTTGACCAAGAAATCAATGCGTTCTGCGTAAGCTTGGCTGTTGTAGGCAACTTCGTTGGGTAAGTTATTAGTAGATTGATTTGTTTCTACTGTTAGCTTTGTATTGGTAGGAGTAGAATTTTCCTTGAATAAATCTACGGTGCTACTGTCGATTTTATCGTAGTTCTCAGCTATGGCAGTATTTGTCGCTACGTTACCACCAATAATTATTTTGCCATTTTCGCGATCGTAGTAGCAAGACTCTGCACTGCTGACTTGATAGAATTTAATAGGGCCAGTACCACTACCTGTAGCTTGTCTGTTAAAGAAATTACTATTAGTAAAAATCCGTCCATTCAAATTTAAAGCAGGGCCTGGTGTAATTTCTAAATCATCTTCATAAACTACGGCATTGTTAGTCAGTGGTAGTTGTTTGCGATCTTGTTGCAATTCTATAGCTGAAAAGCCCAAGTTACCTTTGTAAGCTTTATATTTACTCTGAATAGTCGTGTCAAAAGTACTAATATCCGTGATAGGAACTGTAGCGGCGTAGATAAAAAAGCTCTTCTTCAATTCCCCAGTGATGACTTTATACCAACTAGAACTACCAACTAAGCTTGCACTAGTGCTGCCAGAATCACACACTTTCCCTAATACTGGAGCAGTTCTGGCCTCAAGAGGACTACGTTTCCGCTCAGGATCACTACCGATGTAAGCAGGATTACGAAAGTAAACACCATAGAGAGTAAAGCTATCAAATTTACCATCATTATCAGTATCTACAGGGAATTTCCACGCTGTTTCTAGTACTTCCTTAGATTCTAAAGCTCCATCAGTGGGAGCTTCGATAGTTTTATCTCCATCTATGTCATATCCTAATGTTACTGAAGTTTCGTCACCTAATGTGTAGTTACTTAGTTTAGTCACTAAGGTTTTATAAAGGGTTGCGTCAGATGGTACTGCTCTTGGTAATGTAGGGTCGGTGAATAGTGCATTAAGTTTTGCTTTAGCACGCTCCAAGGCGGGAGTTGCAGCTTGTAGCACAACTTCATTAACTCGCACGTTACTAGCATTTTTAGCTCTTTCAAAAGACCTAAATAAAATGGCGGTAGTCAATAAAACAACCACCAGTGCAACCATAGCTACTGTTGGCAACACAAAACCAGCATTTACAGATTCTCGTCTTCTCCTGCTGAGGAATAAAGTCCGCAGCAGCCAATTAATCTGTTTTTTTATTGTGAATAAAGAGTACTTACTAAGTTTTTTGGAGATGATTTTGATAGTCTTGACTAGCTGGCGTTTTAAAGACATAGCTGCTTTCCTGTCAAGTGGTTTGATGCTAGTTGATTTTTGGGCAATTGTGAAATTTACCTGTTGAGTGATTCTTCAGGTTAAATAATTTTTTTATTGATGCTAATTCTTGCTTAACCTGTTGAGTTAATATCTCAACACAGTAAAACACCAGACAATGATTTTTAAGTTATACCATTGCTAAACTTTTTATATTTTCTGGAAAATACTGATTTTTCCACCTCAATGAATTTGTTGCTGATCTGGGATAAAATACGTAGGCTTCATCTTAACTTTAAAGATGTGTACTGCATTTGCTGACAACTTTATGAAGGTATGTTTGACAAGATAAACTTAGGCTACCCAACTGGAGAAGAAAAAATATCAATTGAAGATAAAAAGTATGAGTTACAGGACGTACGCACAAAGATTGTCTGTGGAGATTGGGTACAGGGGTGAAAGGGTGTTGGGTGTAAGGGTTGTAGATACATACACTCCTACACCCTTATACCATCGTCAAAACTCTTGATTTTTCGTTTTTATGCGTAAGTCCTAATTAATTAAAAACCTCCCGTTTACAGGGAGGTTAATAGCATCAATAATTAGGATTTTTTTGGCTATTGATACATTGTGTGGCAGTAATTTCAACGAATATCTCGCTTATCCTTGTAATTACCAAAATTGCAGAAGAATTCAGAAGCCAGAACAAAAGTATGTGGCGAAGCACCAACAACAGTGAGAAGCAGCAAATTAAGAATTTTGTGGGAGTTTTAAACCTTTTATTCAGCCAACACTCGCACAGGATTCAGTTCTGAATTCTAGCGACTGACTCCTGAATTCTATTTTGATAATTTCAAACTAGGTATTTATGTACTTCTTGTACACAAATACCATCTCGTTGAATTTGCTTTGCTTGATAATTTAGTAATGGTTCAGGTTAATACCTGCTTCTTTAGCCATTGCTTCTAAACCTTTGATTTCTAAGGTTTTGATAGCTTTGGTAGATATTTTCAGTTTGACCCAACGATTTCCGCCTGGC
The DNA here is from genome assembly GCF_014698045.1 of Aulosira sp. FACHB-615. Taxonomy (GTDB): domain Bacteria; phylum Cyanobacteriota; class Cyanobacteriia; order Cyanobacteriales; family Nostocaceae; genus Nostoc_B. The sequence continues at coordinate 51,723 of NZ_JACJSE010000016.1, read as the reverse complement.
CACCAAACGCGCTTGGTTTGGAGGTTGACTTGTTGAAGACGCTTTGTACGGCGATGGGAGTGAGAAATTGCAAAAGCGTTATTTGCTTTTTTACCAGTTAGTTGACAGCGACGAGACATAGGAATTTGGATTTTAATACAACCTTTCTATTTTAGGGCTTCGGAAACAGAATCGGGAGAGTGAGTAGTAGGACTACGTGATTAAACCCGAATTTCTCACGCATGAGTGGGGAGTGTGGGGGGTGTAGGTGTTCAAAACCCTTACACCCATTTCAACAGGCAACTTTTCTGTGTCAGCCTGGTGCTAACAGCACTATTTACTGACTTGTTCTGTTAGTTTGGTGAGTACATCGTTAGAACGCTCGACAAAAGATTTCATTCCTTCTGCGTCAAATCCTTTTTGAGACATCAGTGCTAAATCATAAACGTGTTGACAAATCATATTGACTAGCTGACCTGTCGGGGACTCTGCACCATCTTGAATGATGCTACCTTGGTTGAGATTTGCCAAATTTTGAATTAGGGGATGGGCAGTGTTGACCAGTAAGATATGGTCTTCAGGAAATTCTGCGTTTTGCTGCTGCATCATAGCGTTCATTTCTCGCAAGCGGCGAAGAATTTCTGGTAAGAGTACCATTGCTGGGGGTGTGCCTTGAGGATCTTCAGATTTTAAAGCTTCGGTGCGAATGTTAACTTTGGGTTTGTTGAGAGCTTTTTCAAAGAGTTCTTTGATGACTTCACTCTTGGTTTTATTGGTTTTGGGGTCAACGATTTCGCCAGATTTGTCTTGTTCTAGCAGTGTATTATCTAAGTCGGAGTCTACACGGGAAAATTTGACATCATTATATTCTCGTTCCAAGAAGTTAATGAAGTGAGTATCAATGAAGGAGTCCATAAATAGAACTTCCAAGCCTTGATTTTTATGTAATTCTATGTATGTGGCTTGGCTGGCTTCATCGGTACTGTAGAAAACGCGGTTTTCGTGGCGTTCTTTGTTGCGTTCTAAGTATTCTTTGATGGTGGTGTAGGGAGAGGTGCTAGATTTGGCAGGGCTGACATCTTGCCAAACGTCACCTTCTTGAGACTGTACTTCAACGGCGGGAGTTTCAGTGGCTGTTTGGTCAAATTTGGCAGTGCTGCGGAAGATGATAATATCTTCGACTTGTTTTTTGAATTTTTCGTCGTTGAGAGTGCCAAACTTGACGAAAGTGCCGAGATCCTTCCAAGCATTAATGTACTGCTCACGGTCATCACGGTACAGTTCTTTGAGGCGATCGCCTACTTTTTTGGCTATGTAATCGCCGATTTTGCGGACGGTGCGATCGCCTTGTAGCGCACTGCGGGAAACGTTCAACGGAATATCGGTGCTATCAATGACACCCCGCATTGGCATTAAGAATTGCGGAATGATTTCGTCACAGTTGTCGCTGACGAAAACTTGATTGCAGAATAACTTGATTTGCCCTTTTGTCACATCCACATCTGGGCGCATTTTAGGGAAATACAAAATACCGTTGATAATAAACGGATAATCTGTATTCAGATGCACCCACAGCAACGGTTCTTCTTGGAAAGGATAAAGATAGCGATAAAACTCTAAATAATCTTCTTTGGTTAAACTGTTGGGAGAATCTCGCCAAGGCGCTTTTTGTCTATTTAATACTTCACCATCCAATTTGATGGGTACTGGCATGAAGTCGCAATAAGTCTTGACAAGATTCTTAATACGTGCAGCTTCTAGATAATCTTCCTCATCTGGCATTAAGGTGAGGGTGATGGTAGTACCGCGAGTAGTGCGGGAAGAGTCATCTAAAGTAAATTCTGGTGAACCATCGCAAATCCAGTGAACTGCTTGTGAACCTTCTTTATAAGATAGGGTATCAATTTCTACTTTTTGTGCCACCATAAACGAAGAGTAGAAACCTAACCCGAAATGACCGATAATTGGTTGGTCTGCTTTCCCTTCATATTTGTGGATAAATTCTTCCGCACTGGAAAAAGCAACTTGGTTAATATATTTTTTGACTTCCTCTGCGGTCATCCCAATACCATTATCGGTAATGGATAGCGTTTTTTTATCTTTGTCAATAGCAATTAGAATTTCTGGTTCGTCTACATCACCATTGTATTCTCCGGCGCGGGATACCATTTTCAGCTTTTGGATCGCGTCTACGGCATTGGAGACTAATTCCCGCAGGAAAATTTGATGATCTGAGTAAAGGGACTTCTTGATAATCGGGAAAATATTCTCAGTATGAATACTGATAGTGCCTTGTTCTAGCATGATTGGTAGTTTTGGATGATAGTATCTGAAATTTTCAGGTTATGGCGCATACACCTTGGTCTACTGCAATTAGAGGTAAATCCAGATAGTACAGCCAGCCATGATACCAATTAGGATTTTAAAAGCATAGCTTAAGCGATCGCACTTTGTTCGAGGCTTGTTTGCCCCCAAGCTATGATGCGGATTTCCCTACCTTTGAGAAAGTATGATACTGAGTGAACAACCTTAATTGTTTTCGGTGGTTTTTTCCAAGACTAAAAAATAGTGATAAGGATTCACAGGATCGGTAAATTCTTGTTTTACCTTTAACCCTGCATTAGTAATTGATTTTAAAATCCGCTTTTGGGGATAGCCTTTTAACCCTACTTCCCAGTAATGCTGATCAGATATGGGTTTTGTACTCCAGAATTTGGGAATTTTAAGTGATAGATATCTTGGTCTGGGTATGTCGGAGACTCTTAATTGTAATGCTAAATATAGGCTATTATAAGGAAGCGAAATTACCAAATATTTCTTTGTGGCTGCTGCCAGTTTTTGTAAAGCTTTTTCTGACTGTTCATAAGGTAGGTGTTCTAAGACTTGAAATAGCACAATAACATCAAATTTATCTTTTGGTAATGCAAAATCTTGTGCTAAATCTAAAGTTATATCTGGGTTGAGATGAGGGTCAATATCTGCTGTAGTTACTTCATAACCATTGCGCTTGAGTATTTCGGTTAATAAGGAATTGTAAATTCCTATTTCTAAAATATGGTTAACTTTTTTACCAAGGGAAAATATCAATCGCAACTGATGGTGATAACTGATGAATCTGTCTTTCGATAAATATTCTGAATTTTTTAGGTCTAATGATGTAATTAGCTGCATAAAAAATTACCTGTTTTATCTAGGTTTAGGGAGTATATGATTCAAGTTTTCCCACAAAATCACTTTAAGTAACAGTTTATAGCGTTTCTCAGTTGAGTGCAGTACACGTAGATAGGGAACAGAGGCTAGGGACTAGAGGCTAGTACAACAAGGCAAAAGTAAAAAGGCAAAAGTAAAAAGAAAGAATAACGATACCACAAGCCTTTTAGCAATTTCTTATGGTCTGTTTATTTACGCCGACCTGTACTAGGGGCTAGATGAATGTACCTAATGGAGATGAAAAACGCTGTAAAGGATAAGTGGGTTCACAACTATTTCATTTTGAAAAAAATTTACTAGCCAGTCTTTGACGCTGCGAGTTGCGTGACAGTCGTCTTCGTTGTAGCGTTGGATGATTTATAAGAAAGAGCGATCGCCTGCGAGATAATTTACCAATCAGTACTTGTACTACAACAGGATGGTTTATAGAACTGTAGCTGTTTGTTGTACAGATTGAAGAAAATGAATCACTTCTTGAATTACTGAATTCTGGCGTAAAATTTTCAGATCATCATTTGTCAATTGCTGGGTAATCGAAGATTGGCTATAGTCTCTTTGAGACTGAGATAGAAGTTGTTTTAGAACTTTATTGGGTTGAGAAGTTGCCAAACTTAGCATTTCTGGAGATGGTTCATATCCTAGCAAGCGAGACAATAGACTTCTATCTTGGAAAAAGATAATTTCTATTGAGGGAACAGCCAGAATAACTTTAACTTGCGTATCAATAGCTACACTTTTCACTATCTCTTCAATACTACTGAGACGTTCCTGAACCACCTCTGGAGCTACTGAATCCGCATCAGCGACAATAGCGATTGGTACTTGTCGGCGAACAACTAAAGAACGCGCCAGTGATTTAATCGCAGATAATCCACCAGCAGCAACAATTTCAATGTTATTCAGTAGTTCTTTTGGCAGAACACGTTGAAGTAATTCAACGTCGGAAGCTCCTTCGCAAACAATGTAAGCGATCATGGAATATCTCTCTCCCTAACGTCATAATCAAAAAAAATATCTTATTATTCAGAATGGTAACAAGGAGGATAAGTAAGACAAGGGGGATAGAGGTTTTGTTGAGTAAACAAATTTTTGGAATAGATTTACAAACTGACTTCTGATTCTTGAATGATGCTGCATTCATTCTGAAAAAAATTTACTAGCCAATCTTTGACACTGCGAGTTGCGTGACAGTCGTCTTCGTTGTAGCGTTGGATAATTTCTAAGAAAGAGCGATCGCCTGTTTCTAACCATTGATCATACCAGTAGATACATTTAGCGCCACTGGCTTCTTTATCGCGCCATTCAAAGCCTAACCATCGCGCAATTACTTTCAGGGCATAACTTTCTACAGGTAAGGCCACACTTTGAATTAATTGTTCGTAGACATCTACAAATCTATTTAAAACAGGATTAACTAAAGATTTTGGTGTGTGATATAGCTTGGCTAATCTTTTAACTGTGTCAAATTCGTAAACACAAAAATGATAAATTGGGGCATCGGGATATTGCCAAACTAAGTTAATAAATTGTCGCCAAACTAATTCTTCATCTTCTGGATTTTCCGCTAAAAAAGAATGAAATTGTTGTGTATTATTTTGTCTATCAACAACTAAAACGCCTAACAGGTAATCTAAATCTAAGTCGGGCTGGGCTTCAATATCAAAATACAGTTCTATAGGAGCAGTAAAGGTCAGTTCTGCTGGCGGTAAGGAACTTGGTAAAATTAACGGACGTTGTTCAATAACCGCTTGGGCTTGAATAGTTAACTTAGTTGCTACTACGCTATCAAACCCTGGTAAGTCTTCTAAGATAGCGGGATTTGTATTGGCTAAAGATTCTAGGGTGGTGAGGGAAAGGGCTTGGAGTTGGGCGTAACGTACGGGTGTGACTCCTGGTAATAAAGAAAGATGTTTTTGTGCTTGGGCGATCGCATAACATTGACTATGCCAGTGGCAAAGATTACACTTTTGCCGTGAAATAAACATCTCTGGCGGTTCTGGTGATTTGATTGCTGCAATGAACTCCTCTAGAATTTGCAACATCTGGGGTGTCCATTTCGCCAAATCTACGGGATAGCTAATGTCTTTGGTACGTAAGATTAACCAAGCTTTATCAGGGGTGACTCCCTGAATTGTGGCTAAGGCTTGGGCGTGAAATGCTGACACAACTTGATATTCTTGTTTGGGACGTTTACCAAGTTCCATATTTGCAGGAACATACATCCAATCACCAAAGCAAGACTCTCCTGACTGTTTTACCAGTAAATCTGGACGGCTGAGGAGTGTATAGTTTTCGCTGGCGGTTTCTACCCAGTCTTGATAATTGCTTAACAGTACTCCCTGGTAAATATACTCAACACCACGCTCCATTAATTCTAATGTGGCGGCTTGGGCTGCTTCCCGATTTCCTTGCGGATATTGCGGTTTTTCATAGTCAAACCCTGCCAAAATCCCTTGATGATAGATAACTTTGTCTTGTTGCAATTTAGACAACAAGTCATTCGGTGCATCTCTCAGGCTTTTGTCAGCATTAATATCTAAAATTGGTCGGCGTTTACAGCGTTGGTATTGTAGTAAATGTTCAGCATTAATCAACATTAATTTAAGCTAACAATAATTGTGGCTTTTTGGGGTTGAGATCAAGGTTACAGGTTACAGTTTACAGAAATTATTCTGTTCACTTGTCGCTGTCCCCTACCCCAAGGGTTGAGAGTAAAAATATTGAGATTCGACACATGACTAGTGTTTCTGCTATCCAAACTGACTTGCATCACCATCGAGATCAATTTCCCGCTTTAGCTAATAAGCTTTATTTTAACTACGGTGGACAAGGGCCGTTACCCAAACAGGCAATTGCAGCCATAATTCAAACTGAAACTCATATTCAGCAGTTAGGCCCCTTTGGTAATGAAGTTGGACGCTGGATAGGTTCTTATATTCAAACTATCAAACAAGCGATCGCCACGGAACTCAACGCCCCCCCTGAAACTATCACTCTGACAGAAAATGTGACTGTGGGCTGTAATATTCCTTTGTGGGGTATTGATTGGCATCCAGGCGACCATCTGTTATTGTCAGACTGTGAACATCAAGGGGTAATTGCCGCAGCTAAAGAAATTGGGCGACGGTTTCATGTAGAAGTTACCACCTGTCCGTTAATGGCAACTTTAAATGCGGGTGATCCTGTGGCGGTTATTGCCCAAAATTTACGCCCTAATACCCGCTTAGTAATTCTCAGCCACGTCCTTTGGAATACTGGTCAAGTTTTACCCCTTGACAGAATTATAGAAGTATGCAAAGATAACCGTTCTTTAATATTAGTAGATGCTGCCCAATCTGTGGGTTTATTGCCGTTAAATTTAACGCAATTGGGGGCAGATTTTTATGCGTTTACTGGGCATAAATGGTGGTGTGGCCCGGCGGGTGTGGGTGGGTTATATGTCAAACCAGAAGCCTTAGAAAAACTTGCGCCGACATTTATTGGTTGGCGTGGTGTGATTAAAGATAGTCAAGGACAGCCGATAGATTTGTTTCGTGATGGACGGAGATATGAAGTCGGGACATCGGCTTATTCATTTTATGCGGGATTGGTAGAGGCGATCGCCCTGCATCAAAAATGGGGTACAGCCGAGGAACGTTATCAACAAATTTGTCGTAACAGTGAATATCTCTGGCGTAAATTATCAGCCTTACCGCAAATTAAATGTCTGCGAACTTCCCCACCGGAAAGCGGTTTAGTTTCCTTTCAATTTGTCCAGCATGATTCTCAAACTAGTTTCAAACTAGTGCAGTTTTTGGAAAATAACAAGATATTTACCCGTACAATTGCTAAACCTGATTGTGTTCGCGCCACCGTTCACTACTTTACTTTAGAGTCAGAGATGGATGAGTTAGTCGAACAAATAGAGAAATTTAGTCAATAGTCAAACGACTAAATAATTAAGATTTCATACTTCATACTTCACACTTCATACTTTTCCATGAAACGCCCCATCTTATACGTAGCTATAACTAATCACGGTTTTGGTCATGCTACTCGTACAGCATCGGTAGCGGCAACTATTCAAGAGTTGTGTCCTGATGTACTTTTAATTATGGTGACGACCGCACCGCGTTGGTTGCTGGAGTCATATATCGAAGGTGATTTTATCCATCGTCCCCGCGCTTTTGATTTGGGTGTTATACAAGCTGATAGTTTGACAATGGATAAAGACGCAACTTTAGCAAAATTATTAGAAATTAAAAAGCAGCAAAATTCTTTAATTGCATCGGAAGTTAATTTTATCAGACAGAATCGGGTTGATTTAATTTTGGCTGATATTCCGTTTCTTGCGCCTTTGTTTGCCAAATCTGCAAGTATTCCTTGTTGGATGATGAGTAACTTTGGTTGGGATTTGATCTACAGAGATTGGGGTGGTGAATTTGTAGCGATCGCAGATTGGATTAGTGAGTGTTATTCTAAGTGCGATCGCTTGTTTCGTTTACCCTTTCATGAATCAATGTCGGCTTTTGAAAATATCATCGATGTGGGTTTAACAGGTGGTTCACCACGTTATTCTGCCGATGAATTACGCGCTAATTGGGGCATAACTGCACCACAAGATAAAACTATTTTACTCACATTTGGCGGCTTAGGTTTACAACAAATACCTTACGCAAATTTGCAAAATTTCCCAGATTGGCAATTTATCACCTTTGATAAATCTGCACCAGATTCAACAAATTTAGTCAAAATTCATGATAATAAATATCGCCCTGTAGATTTTATGCCAATTTGTGGACGGGTAGTTTCTAAACCGGGTTATGGTACTTTTTCTGAGGCGACAGGTTTAGAAGTTCCTTTAGTGACAATTCCCCGCGATGATTTTGCCGAAGCCAGTTATCTTTTAGAGGGAATTACTAATTACAACCATCATCAAATTGTCACCCCCGCAGAATTTTTTACAGGTGATTGGAATTTCCTCCATGAATTACCCCAACCACCACAGCAAAGCCAAAAAATTGCCAAGGATGGAAATGAGGCGATCGCTCAGGCTATTATCGAGCGAATAAGGTAGGCTTTTGATGAGATGAGGGGACGAGGGAGACAAGGGAAGGTAGATACGGGGGAATTTTGACTGGTTTAGGTTCACAACCCTTACACCCTTAAATCTCTATACTGATTTACCTCCGGAATTAATGCTTGTGCGATAAGGATAGATATGGCGCATTTCAAAGCGACATTGTTCCCATAGTGGTAATAATGCTTGTTTGGCTACATTTAATTGACCTTGCGAGTGATTAATTTTGCCATTTTCGATAATCCAAATCAACACTCTGGTAATTAAATCTGCTTCCCAAGTAGGGATATATTTACAATTATTTATCTTAGCAACTTGGTTATCTAAACAATAAATAACATCTTTAAAATTCCAAATTTCTTGTCTGGATATCTCGGCTGAGGGATGTTTCCAGATTATTTTTTGTAAGTTCATTGTGATATAATCCAAGCCTGCGATCGCAGTATCGGTATTCCTCACTAAATCGGTGAATACTTGATAATATTGCTGTAAACAACCAGTGGCAATATTTACAATATATGCTCTTAACCATGCTTGGATATCTCGCAGATAAGGCAGAAAATCTTTAACATCATTTATTTCTTTAAATGCTGTATGTTGACTGGGGTAATTTAAGATATTTTTCTCTAAGTCAAATTCTAAAACTTGAAACTTTTGCGAGTGATAACTCATCACTTGCGGAATATATTTTTCGATTAACCAAGTTTTTGTATACTTAGCTGTCCATGTACCTCTTATCCCGATATCTTCTTGCCAAGAATTAAGGTTACTGCTTTCTAATGTGGCGATGTGACTATCGTTGATTTCGTACAATATATCAACTTGATTATTAGATAACGCCGAGTAAGCATTACTGAAACGCGGCACAATAAAAGCATGATCCCTAATTCCCCGACTGACGCGAATAGAAGTACTATCTTGGTCAAATACATGCCATTCTGATTTACCTTGAGCGTAATTAAATTTTTTAATAAAATTGTGCATAATTTTCCAGAGTTTTACATCTACAGAAAATAGATGAAAGCCTCTAACATCGGGAAATTCAACAAATTTAAAATCCCAGGTTTCTAAATAATTCTCAAATTCAATAATTTTATTTTGATACGCCTGACAAACAGCATCCACACATAAACATAAATCTGCCGCTTCTAACTCAGATACAATGACTGTTGTTTGTCCTAAATAAGCTTCAAAAGTATCTGTATCTAGTTGTTTTAAAAAACGACGACAACCCCATTCAGGCTTAGTGTAGAGTCCCGTCATTAATTGACCTAAAATTTGCTGATGGTTGAGGGAAATTTTCAACCCTCTCAGCATCACGCTACTAAATTGAATTACACAATCACCTTTGCCAAAAGCCTGTGGTAAATTGCACTCCATCAGCACTTTTGGTTTAACAACAGTTAAGTGATTACCTTTTTTTAGTAAACAAGGTTCAAACTCAGCCTTTTCTAAAATATGGCTAAATTCTTGATGTCGTCTTAAATATTTTTCTATGCTGCTAAATTCAGGAGATTTAAAATTATTGACTGTAGTTTTAGGAATTTTTCTAACTAAATCAAAATTAAGCTGATAATAAAGATTTTCAGCAACTTGACTATTTCTCAATGTATCAATTATCCCATCAAATATCAATTCTTCTCGATGGTAAGGAAAATATTTGAATATTTTGAGACTATATCCATTAGTAATGATGAAAAATATAGGTTTGAGATAAGTGCTGTAAAATTTAGCTTGGGTAATAGCTTCAGAAAAATATTGTGTATTTGGTGCTAAATAAATAATAATTATCAATGATGTGTCAGAATTTTGCTGAACTACATCATCGGTAGCAAAATAAATTTGAGAATTTTTGAGTTGTTTGGCTGGGTTCTCTGAATTATTACTGGTTAAACTATACTTACTCTGCCGATATGAATCTGGATAACCCAAATATTGAAATATTGGCAAAATAAACTTTTTTTCGACATCTCCTTCAGTTTGTAAAACACGAATATCAAATGCTTGTATCCACCTAATAAATAATTGCAGCGAGTCAGGAATATACATTAGAGAATCCTGCGAATACTCTGTCAGTTGCCACAGAGATTTTAGATTTTGCCAAAAATATTAGATAAATTCTATGTGCGTTGATACAAAAAGGGAGTGGGGAGTGGGGAATAGGGAGTAGGAAAGAACTTAGCCCCGACGAATAGAATTTGTGGCTATAAAAACAAAGTCCGCACTTCGACCCTTCTCCTGCCGGAGACACTACGCGAACGACAAGCTCAGGGCATCGCAAGCTCAGTGAACACCTACGCGGACTTTCTAAAAACCCGCGCAGGCGAGTTTCGTTTGTATAGCCCCAGACTTCAGTCTGAGGGCTATGTGCCGATACCAATTCTATAAATGAGAAGTAGAGACATTGTATACAACGTCTCTACAACAAAATCAACTAGCATCTTCATTGAGAAGCGGGATTATTTGCTATGGTTTCCAAAAAAGTCAACCCTAAACTACAGCAGCGACTTTTTCTAACAATCCTTGAAATAAACTTAATCCATCACTATCACCAAGCATCTTATCAGATGCCCTTTCTGGGTGTGGCATCATCCCCAAAACATTGCCTTGGCGATTGCAAATCCCGGCAATCTTGTTGAGTGAACCATTGGGGTTCTCGCCTGCATAGCGGAATACCACCTGGCCATTGTCTTCTATTGCCGATAAAGTGGCTCTATCAGCATAAAAGCGCCCTTCTCCGTGGGCAATGGGTAGGGTGATGGTTTGTTTACTGGTGTAAGCTTGTGTCCAAGGAATATTTGTATTTTCGACTTTTAACGGGACGCGATCGCAAATAAAATGCAAATCCCGATTTCTCGTTAATGCCCCAGGTAACAGCTTGGCTTCAGTTAATACCTGAAACCCGTTACAAATACCGAGGACAAACTTACCCTTTTGCGCGTGTTCAATCACCTGCTGCATCACAGGCGAAAATCGAGCGATCGCACCACAGCGCAGATAATCACCATAACTAAAGCCTCCTGGAATGATAATTACATCCAAATCAGCTATGTCGGTGTCTTGATGCCAAACCATGCGCGTTGGTTGACCTAACAAGTCTCTGGTGACATAAGCCACATCGCGATCGCAATTAGACCCTGGAAAAACAATAACGCCGAATTTTGTCATTTGTTATGTGTCATTGGTCATTTGGATATGGACAAGTAAAAATTAAAAAGGCAAAAGTAAAAAGGCAGAAGATTTAGTCCTTTTTACTTTTACCTTTTACCTTTTACCTTCTAAAACACTCCCGTCTGCGTTTCGACCTCAATTAAGTCAAATCGATAGTTCTCAATTACAGGATTGGCTAACATTTGGTCACAAATGTTATCTAAGTCCCTCCGTGCTTTAGTCTCATCCTGAGAGATGATGGTAAGTTCTATGTACTTACCAATCCGCACGTTTTCAACTGTTTCGTATCCCATCTGCTTGAGACCAGATTGTACAGCCACACCAGCAGGGTCTAGGACTGAAGGACGAAGCGTTACATGAATTTTGGCTAAATACTTCCGTTGCACAGTTTTTTTGCTGAATGCTGCGATCGCTATACTATAACTTTCTGTTCCAACTGAGTGAAAATAAGATTGTGAAACAGTTAAAGTTAATTTATTAGATAGCCAGTATAACAGCTTCCACTACAGTGGCGAATATCCACAACTACTTATGAGAGCCATACGCACCCGCAGTCAAGAGCGGATTTTAAACCTACTGAAAAGCGTCAAACAAGGCATTTCCGCCCAAGACATTTATATTGAATTGCGGAATCGCAATCAAAATATGGGTTTAGCCACAGTTTACCGTTCCTTGGAAGCTTTAAAACTTGAAGGTTTGGTGCAAGTGCGAACTTTAGCTAATGGTGAAGCCCTCTATAGCTTAGTACAGCAGGACAAACACCACCTCACCTGTCTGCAATGTGGTATGTCAATTCCTATTAATCAATGTCCAGTCCACGACCTGGAAGACCAATTACAAGTAAGCCACAAATTTAAAATTTTCTACCACACCTTAGAATTTTTCGGTTTGTGTGATCAGTGTCAGGTTAGTCAATAGTCATTTGTCCTTTGTCATTTGTTACTAATCTCTGACACTGTTCTCAGTTAACATAATAGCTGATGGGAAAAGTAACACCAATGACTAATGACTATTGACCAATGACCAATGACTATTGACCATTCACATCAGGTATTTCCTTACCCAGCCAAGCGTTAGAATCTACATTAGTGTCAGACACTATTGAGCGAATACCCTCAAAAGCCGCCGGAATTGTGCGGGGATCGATAAACATGACTTTGCTGCTATCGCTTTTACCAATAGTCGCGCCCATATCGAGATAACCCAACGCAAACAGAACTTCTAAAGCTTTACTCGCGCTGGGTTGAGAATTAATTTTTTGGGCGATGATTTCGGCTGATTCCGCAATGGCTTGGGCTTTGAGAACTTGTTGTTGACGTTCGGCTTGGGCTTTCAGAACAATGGCTTTTTGTTCAGCTTCAGCCTGCAAAATTAATGATTTTTGCCGCGCTTCTGCATCGAGAATTTGGGCTTCTGCTTTACCTCTAGCACTATTAACTGCGGCTTCCCGTTCACCTTCAGAATTTAAAATTGCAGCCCGTCTGCGGCGTTCGGCGGACATTTGCAATTCCATTGATTCGCGTACTGCTTGGGAAGGAATAATATCTCGCAATTCTACCCGTGTGACTTTCACCCCCCAAGGGTCGGTAGCAATATCTAAATCTCTCAATAAAATTTCATTAATTTGGGAACGGGCGGTAAAGGTTTCATCTAACTCTAGTTGTCCCATTTCTGAGCGAATTTGAGTTAGTACTAAGTTGGTCATTGCTGACTGAAGATTTTCAACTTTGTACCAAGCTTTTTCCATATCAACTATTCGCCAGTACACCACCGCATCTACTTCAATACCCACGTTGTCACGGGTAATACATTTTTGTGGCGGAATATCTAAAACCTTTTCGCGGATGGTTTGTTGGTAAACGATTTTATCTAAAAAAGGCACAACAAAATTCAGTCCTGGTTCGAGCTTTTTGTTATAGCTACCCAATCTTTCTACCAAAGCTTCATTACCTTGATTGACCACTTTTACAGAACCAGCCAAAGTAGAACCACCAAGGGCTAAAAAAATCAATAACAAAAACTGTTCCACTGTAAATCTCCTGGTTATTAAATCTCTTAGTTGTTAACCTTTATACTTCACACTTCATATTATGAATGCAACAAATTTTCTGGCATGACAATTAACGTAGTACCTTCTCTTCTGACTACGTAAACACGTTGGTGGGGAGCGATATCAAGTTTGTCATCATCACATTTAGCCCGCCAAGAATTGCCTTCATATAGCACTCGTCCAGTTTTGCCTGCCGGAATTTCTGTTAAAGTTTCCGCTACAATGGCATCCTGAATTTTTGATTTGCGTCGTTGCGGTTGTAAATATCGCCGAGATAGTACTATTAAAATTGTGGACAGCAATAGCCAAATTGCTACTTGTAGCCATAAACTCAAACCAAATTGGGAAAGTAGCGCCACCGCAAAGGCACTAATACCCATCATGAAGGCGACAAAAGCCGACGGTAAAAACAGTTCTAATAAACACAAACCTGAGCCAGCTAGGAGCCAAATTAAAGTAGAACTTGGCATAGCGCCATCCTAGAAACTACATTTACGAAAAAGATTTCTAAGATTAGATTCACTGAGAAATCGGTGTTTTACAGAAAACTAAATTTGTCTTGTGAAAATTAATTGTGATTAACATCGATGACAAGATGTAGCCAGAGGTACACAAAACCAGTCTATTCTAGGCAGCAAGGCTTTGACATCTAAATGTAATCGAAGTTCACTAAAAAAGTGCTGAGTTGAAAGTGCTGAGTGCTGAGTTAAATCAGAGTAGCATTACTGAAGAGTTGAGTGGTGGAGCGATCGCACCTTATAAATTCTGAATATTTACCTGATAAAATCAGGTGGAGCTTTTGAATTAGGTCACAAGCCTTGTTAGCAGCATTACTTTATGGTCAGGAAGATTTACGGTTAGAGCAAGTAGCTGACCCCACACCAGCAGTCGGTGAAATCGTGATTCAAGTGGGTGCAGCGACAACTTGCGGTACAGATTTGAAAGTTTGGCGGCGTGGTGGTCATGCCAAGATGTTGAAACCACCAACGCTATTTGGTCATGAAGCCGCAGGGACAATTGTTGCGGTGGGCGCAGATGTAGTTAATTGGCGAGTGGGCGATCGCGTTGTGGCCAATAACTCTGCACCTTGCATGGAATGTTTTTTTTGTCAACGCCAAGAGTATTCTTTATGCCCGAATTTAACTTGGAATAATGGCACATTTGCCGAATACTTAAAAATTCCTGCACCCATTGTCCAGCATAATTTATTGCGTCTGCCCGATGAATTACCTTTTGCATTGGCGGCGATGACTGAACCATTAGCTTGTGTATTGCATGGTGTCGCTCGTTCCCATATCAAACCCAAAGATAAAGTAGTGATTTTGGGAGATGGGGCGATTGGCTTAATGTTTGTTGCGGCATTGGCTGAGACTGTTGAAGTATTACTCTGGGGAGGAAGTGACCAAAGGCTAGAAATCGGTCAAAAGCTTGGTGCAGCACAAACATTTAACTATCATCAAATTTCTGATATTCCGGGTGTGGTGAAAGAACTTACCCAAGGCTGGGGCGCAGATGTGGTGATTGAAGCCACTGGTGTACCTAGTGTCTGGGAAACTGCGATCGCCTGCGCTCGTCCTGGCGCAACAGTTAACTTATTCGGTGGCTG
Source organism: Aulosira sp. FACHB-615 (assembly GCF_014698045.1). Lineage (GTDB taxonomy): Bacteria > Cyanobacteriota > Cyanobacteriia > Cyanobacteriales > Nostocaceae > Nostoc_B. The sequence goes on along the minus strand of NZ_JACJSE010000016.1, from coordinate 36,648 downwards.
TCTACGAGATACAACAATTACAGTCAATACAGAACAATTGCACTACAGCGAACTTACATTAAAAGGCGTATTTCACAACACACCGAAATATGTGCGATCGGCACTTGCAATGATAGCCAGTCAAAAACTACCTTTAGAATTACTCATAAGTGAAAGCCGACCTTTAAAAGATTTAGAACAAGTCTTTCACGACATGAAAGCGCGTCAAGTAATTAAAGTTGCAATGGTTTGTAACCAGAATTGAATTTTTCTATGATTGACCATAAAAATGAGTAGGGAAGCCACCTAAAGCAATGGCTCCCCTACACTCAGTATTACAAAAGTTTTACCGCGCCCAAGGTGTTATTCTGACAGTTTTACTGTGGAATTAAAAACTTAGCGACGGTTTGCACATCTTTGTCACCGCGTCCAGAACAGTTAATGATAATTCTGGGACTGCCGTTAAGTTGGGGACAGAGAGTGTCGAGATAGGCGATCGCATGAGAAGTTTCCAAAGCTGGGATAATCCCTTCTAAGCGGGACAGTTTTTGAAATGCTGCCAAAGCTTCTGCATCTGTCACACTGTAATATTCTGCCCGATTCGTATCTTTTAAATAACTGTGTTCTGGCCCTACACCGGGATAATCTAACCCCGCGCTAATTGAGTGCGCCTCGGTGACTTGTCCATCTTCATCTTGCAGTAGATAGCTCATCGCTCCGTGTAGTACACCAACTCGACCTTTTGTCAAGGTGGCGGCGTGTTTCTCTGTATTCACACCTTCACCAGCAGCTTCTACCCCAATTAACCGCACAGATGGTTCATTGACAAACTCATAAAACAGCCCCATTGCATTGGAACCACCACCCACACAAGCCAAGAGAATATCCGGTAAACCGCCCCACTTTTCTAAAGCTTGAGCGCGAGTTTCTTGACCAATCACTGCGTGAAAATCCCGCACCATCATTGGGTAAGGATGCGGCCCGGCTACAGAACCAAGAATGTAATGAGTTGTTTCAACGTTTGTCACCCAATCCCGAATTGCTTCCGAAGTCGCATCCTTGAGAGTACCTGTACCAGCTTCCACCGGACGGACTTCTGCTCCCATCAACCGCATTCTAAACACGTTCAAAGCTTGGCGTTCCATATCATGAACACCCATGTAAATCACGCATTCCAAGCCAAATCGGGCGCAAACTGTGGCTGTTGCAACACCATGTTGTCCAGCGCCGGTTTCCGCAATAATTCGCTGCTTACCCATACGCTTGGCTAATAATACTTGACCCAAAGCATTATTAATTTTGTGTGCGCCAGTGTGATTTAAATCTTCCCGCTTTAAATAAATCTGCGCCCCTGTACCATCAGGTCGGGCATAATGAGCAGTCAGCCGTTCGGCAAAATACAACGGTGTAGCGCGTCCCACATAATCCCGCAGCAGTTGTTGGAGTTCTGCTTGAAACTCTGGGTCATGACGATATTGCTGATAAGCTGTTTCCAATTCAGCTAAAGCAGGCATCAGGGTTTCCGGGACGTACTTACCGCCAAAGCGTCCAAAGCGTCCTTGTGTATCGGGAACCTGAGTAGTTGTGGAAGAATTTGGAGAGAGGGGAGTAATAGTCACGGAATTATCTTGATGACAAGTAAAGACTTCATTAATTATAAGGAGTCTGGGGTGGATAATACTAATTTGTAATTCGTAATTCAAAACCAATTCTCTATTCAAGATACCTTTGCTTTAAAAACGGTAAATTGCGAACCACTGTTAAACTCGCCTTACCTGACACCATAATGGATGTAGTAGAACTGAATCACTACCGCAATTTTGTATGTCTGCTTCCAAATCAAACTCTGATAAAAAGATTGTCTATCAAGAATTCGGTAACGATAACTCCGCCGCTATCGAAAGACCAATTCAGGAACTTCCACCCCAACAACAAAACTTGAGAATCCAAGCCACCCGCACCGGACGCAAGGGGAAAACGGTAACGGTGATTACTGGGTTTCAAGCCAAGCCGGAAACTTTAGCAGATTTAGTCAAGCAGTTAAAAACCCAATGCGGTACAGGTGGGACAGTCAAAGAGAACACCATTGAAATTCAAGGCGAACACAAGCAGAAAATTTTAGAGATTGTTACCAAATTAGGTTACAAAGCCAAACTCAGTGGCGGCTAAGGATTTAAGTACTAGTAGGTTGGGTGAAGGCGCACGACATATATTGACAAAAATACGGTAAGTCTATATTGCGCCGTAACCCAACATCAAATTAGAATACTTTGCCAACATAATTCAGTCGATAAAATAAACGCAGTATTCTGAATTTTTATGTCATTTGTTGGTTTCCACTTCTACTGCTGCGATCGCTTTTAATGAAAAAGTATGTAGGCGATCGCATTAAAATATTAACTCTCATCCTCTTCTAGCGCCTTTTGTATGGCTTTCCTGCAAAATTCTGGCGGATCATCTTTGGCTTTTACTGCTTCCTTCATCTCCTTAGTGACACGAAAGCTGATTTGTTCAGATAAATCTCTACTCTCTGGATTATCGAAATTTTCTGGTTTACCTTTTGACTTAGGCATTTATGTAGAAATATAAATAAGGCTTGAAGTCGATGGTTTCATCGGTTTAGGATTTTTAATCGGTAGTGTTACCAAGCTGGAAACTAGTTCACTACCGAACCACTTTTGTAAATGGCAATTTCTATTTTATGTTTACGCGAACAGAATTAGAACTGTTGACGCTGGCTCAACTGAAAATTTTGTGTAACCGATACGGTTTACGTTCCACTGGTAGCGGTGCTTACAAAGATAACTACATTACTACCCTGATGGCGTTTCCGCTATTGGCAATACAACAAATGGAAAATAATAAAGGCTTGAGGATACCATCATTTGCGAACTACGAAAATCTGAGTGCAACGCTAGATGAGATGAATGAACCAACAACAGAGCAGATAGCTCTTATTAGAATCTCAATGGAAGGTAGAAGGATGCAAATACCGCAGAGATATCAGCAGGAAAAACTGCTGCATCGCTATCATGCTAAAAATCATCTAGAACAAGTCATCACTCTTCTGGGAATGCAATAATCAAGCAAGTAGGTTGGGGAACTACCTTTAGTGTCTAAGTTCTACCTAACCTACGAGAAATGACTATCAATGAAGACTTGTTGATAGCGATCGCACTGATGTTCACCGAACTGTAGGATAAGATTACTAATAAATTAACAGGCAAGAGGCAGATAATGTCAGTCGTGAAAGTTGAAGTACAATTATCTTCCGAAGAGTTGCTCAAAGCAGTTGAGCAATTAAACTTGTCTGAGTTAGAACAATTTGTAGCGCAAGTGATTGTTTTACAGGCACAACGTAAAGCTACTAAACTGCCACAAGCAGAAGCGGAATTATTACTCAAAATTAATCAAGGCATTCCTGTAAACCTTCACAGAGATTACCAAGAATTGATTGCTAAACGAGATGATGAAATTCTCTCTGAAGATGAGTATCAAAAATTATTGCAATTAACTGAGGAAATCGAAAAAATACAAGCACAGCGTCTAGAAAATTTAGCAGAATTAGCAAGTTTGCGTGGCATTTCTCTAAATACTTTAATGGAAAATTTAGATATTCACGCAACAAACCATGTATGTCTGAAAATAGAGTGACTGCACAGCAGAAAAAGTTGGTGGTTCAGCGAGCTAATGGATGTTGCGAATATTGTAAAAGCCAAGAACGCTTTGCTCTTCAAGCTTTTTCTGCCGAGCATATTATTCCCAAAAGTCAAGGCGGAGAAACAAATATAGATAATTTGGCTCTTTCTTGTCAGGGTTGCAACAATCACAAATATAATAAAATCGCAGGTTATGACCCGGTAACAGGCGAAACTGTGCCTCTATATCACCCACGTCAACAATTATGGAATGAGAATCTTGCGTGGAATAATGACTTTACACTAGTTATTGGTTTGACTGCAACAGGCAGAGCTACGATAGAAACCCTACAGTTGAATCGAGAAGGAGTTGTGAATTTACGTCGAGTATTATACGCAATGGGTGAACATCCTCCAGAATGTTAATGTTTGATAACAATTTTGAGTATATGTTCAGTCTCTTGTGCGTCTCCACAGCACTTGCTAGAACGCAAAAACAGCCCCGTAGGTAGCATCAGATGGACAATATTCTGGCAATGCTATCTTTGAGGAGTATAAATATAGTCTGACAGGAGGCTTATATGGACTTAATTAGGCTTGTAGCGGCGGTTTTTCTACCCCCTTTGGGAGTATTTTTACAAGTAGGTTTGGGCAAAGATTTTTGGATTAATATCCTTTTAACGTTTCTAGGGTATATTCCGGGGATTGTACATGCAGTTTGGATAATCGCCAAGAAATAATTGCGATCGCTTGATGATCACCCATTATCGATAGTACGTAAGCAATAGTGGTTTTCATCAAGCATTGTGACAATTTTGGCAAAACCTGAACTTTGTGCCTCAGTGTATTGAGAAAATATTCATTGTTCAGGTAATAATACTACTTCCCCAAGACGTGAAGACCGATCTAGTTAGTTGCGCTCTGCTTCATACAATAACCATATAAGAATTTGTTTTCTCTGCGCCTCATCTTTGGAGTGGTTATTCAAAAAGCCTATGCAACCTACTAACCCTAACCAATTTACCGAAAAAGCCTGGGAAGCGATCGCCCACACGCCAGATATTGCTAAACAATATCACCAACAACAAATCGAAAGCGAACACCTGCTCAAAGCACTGCTAGAACAAGAAGGTTTAGCCAGCAGTATTTTAACCAAAGCGGGTGCGAATTTGCAAAAAGTCCGCGATCGCACCGATCAATTTCTCCAGCGTCAGCCAAGGGTGTCTGGTACAAGTAGTTCTGTGTTCTTGGGACGCAGTTTAGACACCTTGTTAGACCGGGCGGAGAACTATCGCAAAGATTTTAAAGACGAATATATTTCTATTGAACACTTATTGCTGGGTTATGCCAAAGATGACCGCTTTGGCAAAAGTCTACTCCAAGAATTCGGGTTAGACGAAGGCAAGCTGAAAAATATTATTAAACAAATTCGTGGGAGCCAGAAAGTGACCGACCAAAATCCAGAAGGTAAATACGAAGCACTGGAAAAATATGGACGTGACCTCACCGAAGCCGCCCGCAAAGGTCAACTTGATCCGGTGATTGGTCGGGATGACGAGATTCGCCGGACTGTGCAGATTCTCTCCCGCCGTACCAAAAATAACCCGGTGTTGATTGGGGAACCTGGGGTTGGTAAAACTGCGATCGCGGAAGGACTCGCCCAACGCATTGTAGCTGGTGATGTTCCCCAATCCCTCAAAGACCGCAAACTCATCGCTTTAGATATGGGTGCTTTGATTGCGGGGGCGAAATTCCGGGGCGAATTTGAAGAACGCCTGAAAGCAGTTTTAAAAGAAGTTACCGAATCTGGCGGAAATATAGTTCTATTTATTGATGAAATTCATACTGTTGTCGGCGCGGGTGCAACCCAAGGGGCGATGGATGCGGGTAACTTGTTAAAACCGATGTTGGCGCGGGGCGAATTGCGTTGTATTGGGGCGACAACTTTAGATGAGTATCGCAAATATATCGAAAAAGATGCCGCTTTAGAAAGACGCTTCCAACAAGTTTATGTTGATCAGCCCAGCGTTGAAGATACGATTTCGATTTTGCGCGGCTTGCGGGAACGCTATGAAAACCACCACGGGGTGAAGATTTCTGATAGTGCTTTAGTTGCTGCGTCTACATTATCGAGTCGGTATATTAGCGATCGCTTTTTACCAGATAAAGCCATTGACTTAGTAGACGAAGCCGCCGCCCGGTTGAAAATGGAAATTACTTCCAAACCGGAAGAACTCGACGAAATCGATCGCAAAATTCTTCAATTAGAAATGGAGAAACTATCTCTGCAAAAAGAAAGCGATGCGGCTTCTCGTGAACGGTTGGGAAGACTCGAAAAAGAAATTGCTGATTTCAAAGAAGAACAAAGAACCCTCAGCACTCAATGGCAGTCTGAAAAAGATATTATCAACAAAATTCAGTCTGTTAAAAAAGACATTGAACGGGTAAACTTAGAAATTCAGCAAGCGGAAAGAGACTACGACCTCAACCGCGCGGCAGAATTAAAATATGGGCAATTAACTGATTTACACCGCAAACTTGAACTAGCCGAAAGTGAACTAGCCAACGCTCAAAGAAGTGGTAAATCTTTACTGCGGGAAGAAGTTACCGAATCTGATATTGCGGAAGTTATTTCTAAATGGACAGGAATCCCGATTAGTAAATTGGTGGAATCCGAGAAAGAAAAACTGCTGCATTTAGAAGATGAATTACATCATCGAGTAGTGGGACAAGCGGAAGCCGTGACAGCAGTCGCCGATGCAATTCAGCGATCGCGTGCTGGACTTGCTGACCCCAATCGCCCCATCGCCAGCTTTGTTTTCCTCGGCCCTACAGGTGTGGGTAAAACTGAATTAGCCAAAGCCTTAGCAGCGTATATGTTCGACACTGAAGACGCACTGGTGCGAATTGATATGTCGGAGTACATGGAAAAACACGCCGTGTCGCGGTTAATTGGTGCGCCTCCGGGATATGTAGGTTATGAAGAAGGCGGACAACTCACCGAAGCAATTCGCCGTCGTCCTTACGCCGTGATTTTGTTTGACGAAATTGAAAAAGCCCACCCCGATGTATTTAATATTTTCCTGCAAATTTTAGATGATGGGCGCGTCACCGATGCTCAAGGTCATACTGTGGACTTCAAAAACACAATTATTATTATGACCAGCAACATCGGTTCGCAGTTCATTCTCGATATTGCTGGGGATAATTCTCGCTACGACGAAATGCGTCATCGAGTCATGGAAGCAATGCGGAATAGTTTCCGGCCAGAGTTCCTCAACCGGATTGATGAGTTGATTATCTTCCACAGTTTAGATAAGAAAGAACTGCGGCATATTGTCCAATTGCAAGTGGGAAGATTAAGAGACAGGTTGAGCGATCGCAAAATATCTCTCAAACTCTCCGATCATGCGCTGGATTTCTTGGCGGAAGTCGGTTACGACCCTGTATTTGGCGCACGTCCACTCAAACGGGCGATTCAGCGCGAGTTAGAAACCCAAATTGCCAAAGCCTTACTCCGCAGCGAATTCCACGACGGCGACACCATCTTTGTCGATGTGCAGAATGAACGCTTGGCGTTTAGTCGCTTACCTGTGGAAGTATTTAGCAGCTAATTTGTAAATATTTCGCGCAAAGGCGCAAAGGCGCAAAGGCATAAAGGGTGTCTTTGCGTTTTTTTATGGGTTGTTATCTGGTTCTGTATATTTGCAGAAAACGTTAATGCCGATTTTGAGGATATATAAGACTACAATTGTGGCGATCGCGGCATCAATAGGAATACCATGAACAGCCGCCACAGTGACTAACGAGCCAATAATACTATTAAGTAAAGCAGCACTACCAGGGTTTTTCGTATATTCTTTAATTTTGCCTTGTAAACCTTCATCGCCGCATATTTCCGCGCGAATTTCATTTAGGGTCAATTGTAATAAAGATTTATTTTTACCGAAAGCTGTTTTTCCAAATTGCTCTTGCCAAAGTTCATCAAAACTAGCTTCTAAATCACCGTTATTTTGTTGTAGAGTCGTGAGGGCTTTTTGTGCTTGCTCATCTTCAATGATTTGTTGCAGTTCTTGAATTTCGTTAGAAGATAATTGAGTAGTCATAATTATTGCTAATAAAGTATCTTATGGTTGATTGGTAAGTTCTTGAATTAACTGTTCAGGTGTAAGAATGCGGGGAGTAGTTACAGGAAAATCACCAGGATTGCGAGTAATGATAGCATCTAAATGATTAATTACTGCTGTGCTTTATTGAATCGCGTCTTCAAAATCTTTGAAATTAACATTTAATGCCATGTTAATTGTGTTACTGTCTACGGTAGCAATATGGCAGAATGTGACTAACTGTTTTAAATAATTAGCAGCCCACTCTCTACCCCTTGGACGACGAATAATATAATATAAATCACTAAAAATCGAGGCTGAAATATAACCTTCAATTAATCCATCCTCAACCATTACCAAAACTTGCTCGCTTGCGGCTAGGAAAGGTTCACGTTCCAGAGCATCATCAATAATGACATTAGTATCTAACAGAACTTTCACAGGTTATGCTTCTCCTTTAATGCTTCCCATCTCGCAGCATCAGCATCAAAGTCAGATGGAACAGGAGAAGTATTTTCAAATAAACCTGCAAATGCTTTCACTTTAGATTTCCGTCTTGGCTTGTCTGTTTGTGGTTCAGTGGAGACTTCTGCAAAACTTTCCTTAGACACAATTGGCTGCAAAATAATCACTTCCACTTCACCAGGGGCAATATTTAAAGGTTCGTCAATAATCAAATTACCTGATTCATCAATTTTGGCATTCAGTTTGTAGGCTTGCATACTGCTACTCCTTTTTGTTTCTAGAATAAAACACCGTTACTCTAAACAGCGTAATGTCTACGACAAACCGCACAGCGTCTACCCACTTACCAATCACTGCTGTTTGTTATCAAAGTCACGATGTTGATTCAAAACATTACAACGTTGGTGCAAAACATTACAACATTCATTCAAAACGTTACAACGTTGGTGCATAACATTACAATATTCATTCAAAATGTTACAACGTTGATTCAGAACATTACAACATTCATTCAAAACATAACAACGTTGATTCAAAACATTACAACATTTGTGGCAAATGCTTATATCTTCGTCACTAATACTTAAACAAAACTTATGAGTAAATCACCCTAAATTTTATAAAATGTTAACAACGCAAAAACCAACCCAGATAGCAAATGTTAACCAACTATATTCAAGCAGCTTTGCACCAGGCTACTTATGAACTTTTAGAAGATGGCACTTTTTATGCAGAAATCCCAGGACTGCAAGGATTGTATGCCAATGCTACCACACTTGAAACTTGCCGAGACGAGTTAAAAGAAGCTTTAGAAGAGTGGATTGTCTTAGGTTTACAGTTAGGGCATAGTTTACCCGTGATAGATGGAATTTCTCTTTCTATTAATAAGGATGTCGCTTAATGCCTACTTTTGGTGCAATCAGTCGGCGGGATTTGATTTATTACCTGAAACAACTTGGTTTTGAAGGGACATATTCAGGTAAAAAGCATCAATTTATGATTAATTAAGGGCGAAATGAAATTAATCATTCCTAATCCCCATGAAGGAGACATCAGTAAAAGTTTAATGGCAAAAATATTAAAACAGGCACAAATGAGTAAAGATGAATGGGAAGCACTCTAAAAAATATTGAGCTTGTTACCATCTACATCGATTTTATCTTTGAGTTTGTCAGCTTGTATAGTGTTTTTCAGTTTCCATACTCAGCAAGAAAAAGAGGTTACTGATAACTGATAACTGATAACTGTTACAGCCTATCTCGCGCCTGCCAAATTGCCTCACGCACTGCACCCGCGAACTCTTCACCCGTCACCTCGCGCCAAATAGCTTGAAACTGACTTTCGCTTAATTGCTTGAGCATACGGGCTAAACATTGAATATCTTCATAAATCCATTCTTTATTATGCTTATGCTGAATATCATTATGTAAGACTTGAATATAGAATTTCAAAGCATCAGCGTAATTATTCTGCTGCTCTAAAGTTTTACCATATTCCATAAGTGTTTGCGATATTTTATTACAGAATTGAAGCTCTATCCTAATATCAAGAGCTTTTTCAAAATAGGCTATTGCCTCATTAAAATTATTGTTTAGTTTTGCAAGTTCACCCAAACCTTGGTACTCATCTGAAGCATTAGACCAATCTTCTTTATCTTCATAAATTTGAAGAGCTTGGTAATAAAGTTGTTTTGCAAAATCTAGATTTCCTTGCATTTTTGCAACTTCACCTAACTCATGATAAATACCAGCAGCAAAATAATCATGTTTTAATTGTTCACAAATGTATAATCCTTGTTCATAATTGAAAATCGCTTCTTTGTAATCTCCTTTGTATCGTGCTACCACACCCAATTCTTGATAGAGACCTATCAACCTATGTAGATCACCTGCATCTTCATAAATTTTAAAAGCCTTTTGGTAATAATGAGTTGCAGTAGAAAAATTACCTTGTTGTCTTGCAGTTACTCCTAATTCATAATAAACCGCTGCTTCTTGATAAGAATCATTTGCATCTTTATAAATTTTTAGCGAATTTTGATAATAGGTATAGGCTGCATCAAAATCATTGCTTTCCCGTGCTATAGTCCCTAAATTTGCATAAGCAATTGCAATTTCATTAATGACAGATGAATCTTCTAATGCTGTATATCCATCTAAAATTTCTTGATGGATAACTCTAGCCTTCTCTATCTCTCCTTGTCGCAGATATTCTAGAGCATCAGCACTTTTTAAATATGTCCAAAATCCAAAAGCACTTTTATCATTGGCTTTAATCTGCTGCAAGGTTGTACCGATTTGAGTAAGTGCATTTCGTCGGAAGTAGCGATACTCTGCTGTCAAACCAAGAATATCATAAACTTGACCTAAAGCTCTTAAAATTTTAGCTGCTGCACTCCAATTTTTTTTAGTTTGTGCAAAACTTAAATAGTGCAGTAGGTTTGGTTCTTCAAATAATATAACTGTAGTTGCTCTATCAGCATTTCCTCTATCTTGTATATCATGAGCAGCCGCTAAAATTACATAAAAGAGCATTAATTTTGTCTCAAGTTCGTAAACTGCTTCGACATTTCTGTATTGGGATATTTTCTGGCGTAAATACCAAGGTAAAGCGGGATGAATTTCGTAAATACCATCACCAATATTTTCTACAATTCCTGCTTCTGCTGTCTCATTTAAAATCGTCAGCCAGTCTTCTATTTCTAAAATTTCTCCAAATATATTTTTATATGCTTGCCTAAAATTTGGGAAATTCTCCAATCCCAAATCTTTGAAAAAATGAGATAGCGTACCAATGTAAACCCGTTCTGAAAACAACGCCAAAAACGGTAAATGTCGCCGCGCCTTCTCTGACAACTTGGCAAAAGAATAATCTAACGACACCATTAACGACTTATCCCTACCTTCCTCCTCAGTACCTTTAAAAGTATCTAACCCCAGCCGCAACGCTTCAATTAACTGAGTCGGTGTCTGCGTCTTTAAATGCGGTAACACCACCCGCAAAGATAAGGGATGTCCACCCAGTAATTTCAATAACTCTAAATACTCTGCTGGTAGGTTCTTTCTCTCCACGCCTACCGTTTGCAAAATCTTGGCGGCGAACTCTTGGGCATCAACTTGAGATAATCCCTGCAAATTGATTAAACTATATCCACAATCAAGCCAAGGTTCTGCGCGGCGACTGGTAATTAATAGCCAAGATTTACCACCTTGTAATTCTTTGAGAAATTGTTTGAGATTGTTTCTTTCTTCTGCACTCAGTAAAGGTTCATTCCCCGTTGGAAAACCATTCACAGGTTCAAAGTTATCCCAAATCAACAAACAAGGCTGAGATTGCAAATATTTTAAGACGGCTCGTTGTTGTTGCGCTGCCTCATACTGGGAAAACTTATCACCCCAAACGACTCTTCCGACTTCGTTTATTACCCGAATTAGTGACGCGCCAGACTCGAAGGAGGTAAAAAATACCTGCATACGTCCTTGAGTTTCATCTAACCATTGGGCAAACCCTGTGGTTAGTTCAGTTTTACCCACACCTCCCATACCTTGCAACAGCACGATATTATTTTGGCGAAATGCTCGCTCTAACCGTAAAATTTCGTAGTCTCGCCCAATAAAACCGTAGCGTCCTTGTTCTGGAAACCCGAATAAATTGCTGATGGGTTCTGCCAAAAAGTCATCAATATCAGTAAAATCTTCTGTTTGATGATTGACTTTTGTAAACGGTGTGTAAGTTTCCTGCTGGTACAACACCGGAACCATCCAGTCAGCTAAGGGTAAATCACCTTTAGGACTGGGACGCAGACGTTGATTTATGACTTGTCGCCGTGCTGCTGCTACAGCATTGGATACATCGGTTCCCGTGACTAGTTGCTGATAAAATCTGCCGATGAAATGTTTGGCTGCTTCGGCTTGCACGTTATAAGCCATTGCAACTACGCCCTTTGTCCCCAAAGATACCAAGCGCGTCGCCACAGAAGAAAAACTACCATCTCCTTCCTGTGCTGATTTACAAGCATTCAACACAAAAATCGGCACACGGCAGTCATTTAAACTTTGGGCAATTTGGGCAGCAGTTATAATTTGGGGTGAACCATCGATATTTTCAAATACCAATACTCCCTGCCCCTTGCTACCGTAGGAATGTTGAAATCCGGTGCTGTTTTCGTCAAAGTCACCATGTCCATCAAAATGGACAATATGGTAAAAACCTTTCTGAGCATTTAGTTCTTGCTCAAATGCCTCAAAGCTTGGTGGACGCAGCACTTTCAGGTTGACATATTTTTGAATTGGTTTTAGGGCTTCAAGTAGAGGACGGGCGATAGTTTTTAAAGCGACATCTTTTTCGCCATAAGGACGGGAAACTACTAGTAAAATATTTAACTTGTCTTGGGGTAATTCTTGGGGAATGTATCGCACTGCATAACCGTTGAGACTGCGATACATTCCCCTTAAAGATGGTGCCAGAAATTGATAATCAGGGGTATACAGCAACTCCCAAGGCAAATTTAGTACTTTGGGATTATCAGAAGAAATATTAATTTCGCATTTATCTAGTCCTTCCCTTGTAGCTTCTTGAAAAAAATCCCAAGCTTTGGTGGTGCGGGGAAACACTAACTCAAATAACTGCTGTCCCCACGCTTGAAACTTTTGCTCGATTTTCTGGGCTTGCTCAGGGAAAATACCGTAAGGAAAATCTAAATACTCTTCTAAATACCAACGTAATTCGGTTAACGTCTGTTCATCAAATGGATGCTCAAAGGTGACTGGAGGTGCTGAACGTGGCGCAGATTGTTCTCGTTGCCAAGAAAGTTGGATTTTGTCATCTTGATGAGTAATCCGCAACCAATTCTGCGCCATAACTACCTCTACCACTGGTTAGTTAATCTGATGGTAACTTAACTCAGTAATTCACGTAGAGGTCGGCTGATTACGTAAAATCGATACTATTTTGATGGTTTGTTCCCAAGCTTTCTTGGCATTTGTGAACTTTATGATACTGTGCTGCGATCGCCTCTCAATCACCTGCTACTTCATTTCGCTGCACGATAGTTAGCATCTAACCAACAGCGAGGTAAGCTTTCCCCAGAAGGAAAAACGAGATTTTCTTTGGTAAAAGTATCAATATCTTGTTCTTCTTGACCTTCTTGGTCTTTTCCATGCACGATATTAACATTCGGGTCGATTAATTCTTGAATATCAGTAATTTTGACTAAATCGCTCGTATCTTTGATTTGTAGCAACATATAATTTATCTCCAAAAATATTTATCGAAAATAGGCAGTATGAAACACATCTCGCCTTGAACTAAAGTTCCAGGCTGATAGCTAAAGTCCACAAAGTGTGGACTGGAAGTTATTTTTAGTTGAGTCATCTGAAGATGACTCGATGCTCTGAGACTCGGAATTTATTCCAAGGCGGGACAGATGCACTACACGAATATTTGTGTTTACACCGTAGCATTTCTATGAATCAGAACTCATTGTTTCATTCAATGTTTAAGTCCTCTCCTTTTAAGGCTACGGTGTACACACAAGTCGAAAATAGGCAGTATGAAACGCATCCCGCCTTGAACTAAAGTTCCAGGCTAATAGCCAAAGTCCACTCAAGTGGACTATAAGATATTTTTAGGTGAGTCATCTTCAGATGACTTGCGCTATGAGACTCGGAATTTATTCCGAGGCGGGACAGATTCACTACACGATTTATAGGCATTCATATCTCTCACCTCCTAAGAATAGGGGTGTTAAAAGAGTAATTTATGGAATAATTAAAATCCCAAAATTAGAATTCTCGTTGATATTTTTCTAAAATATCCACCAGATTGACCTGACATTGCAGGGGTAGCAAATCAATTAGTGCTAGTTCTCTTCTCCCACCGCCTATCTTGACTGATATGGATTCTAATACTTTAGTTACGCGGTCTTCGTTGACATTATTAGAAGTGATTAAAGGATATAACTGTTCAGCGACAACGGTGTGCAGTTTGGCATCTGATAAATAAAGATGCCATTTGGCAATATCTATATAGACATTTTCGCCAATTTCCGATGCTAGGGCTTCTAGTAATTCTGCGGTGTTAGTCTTAGCCATAAAAATCACCCTATATTAAGAAAGAGCTAACGCTCTCAACCTATATATTATTATCGCTCAATTAATCAAGCTAACTCTACCCCCACAGGTTACATAAACCCTAACATTACCTGTACATCTTCAGGTGGATTTAGGCGGTGTGGAAGAATAGTTGGCGATCGCCGCGATATAAACTAAGTGTACCAACAACACTACTGCCCAACCTGCGGTTAAAAACGGCAACCACTCCCATTTAGCGGCTTTCAGGTTATGGAAGAACCAAAGACCAGAATTAATTGTCGCAGCTACAGCAACATGGACAGCAAAATTCATCCGGTCATCTATTCTACGAAATTCAGGATCACTGCGATCGGGTTTGCGAGGCCAACGAGGAGGCATAAATATTTATTACAACTTTGAATACACTTGATTATTTTAATGTGTCAGGATGCAAAGCTGTTAAATCTTTGTGACCTCAACTACAGCGACTTTAACTGAAAGAACTTGTGTAAGCAGACTCTATAGTTTTTAACAACTCTGGAATGTCATAAGGTTTAGCAATAAAATGAGCAATTCCCAAAGAAGAGGCTAATTCGTCGAGATAACCATGTGCTGTGGCTAAAACAACCGCTATTTTTATCCCTTGCGCCTGAATTTGCTGATATACTTCAATCCCGGAGAGCTTTGGCATTCTGTTATCTAAAATTAATAAATCTGGTTGCTCCTTAATCACTGTTTCTAAGGCTTCTTCACCATTTCTCGCTTCTTTTACCTCCCAACCTTCCTCTTCTAACAAAAAACTCAGCATCGCTCGACTATCATCATCATCATCGGCAATGAGGATTTTGCGCTTATCTGTATTGTTACTGTTCATCTTTGATTTTTGTGATTGGTAGATAAAAAATCTGGGAGGTTGGTGTTGATGGAGAGAGATTCAAGCCTGAATTAACAATGAAACTGACTTGAGCTATTTCAGTGTGAGGAATTACTTTAACTACTACTTTTACTATTCCACCTTTACCAGCACAATCAAAAGCTTGCCAAAAATAACGTAGCAATTGGCGTAAAAGGCTTCTAGGATCAGCCACTACGGTGATTGGTTCATACCATTCAGTAATTATTTGCACCTGACGAATTACAGCTTCCGTTGAGAGAAGATCCACTAAATCAGATATATTAGCAGTCAAGCACACAGGTTGGAATGTGCCAATCTCAAAGGATGCTAAATTGCGCCAGATTTCTGCACGGCGACGAAATATTTGAATTGATTGTTCAGCTTGACGCAGTAATTGTATCGCGTAGTCTAACCGATTAACTGCTACCATCCGCGAAATAACTTCCATTTTTAAGCGTGCAGCTTGATGTGCTTGGATGATATCTTGACGTAATTCTTCGAGTGGTTGATATTCGTTGGGGTTAGACTCTAGAACTCGCCGCACATCTTTTTCTAAGTGAGCAATTAATAATTCTGCTTCAATACCATGAGAAGCACATAGCAATATTTCTTTTAAGCGTTGTCTAGCATCTGCACGCCGGAGAGAGATACTCAAAACTCCGATAATTTCTTGTTTGTCATCCCGTAGCGGAATTCCCTGACAAGTGAACGGATGAAACCCCTCAATAAAATGTTCAGCACTAATAATTTCTATATAATCTGCTTCTGCTAATGGCGTACCAATACCATTAGCACCAGCTACAGCTTCCGATAGCAAAGAACCAGGCCCCGGAAAAGGTTCTGGCCCTTGTACAGTTTGTTTATCACCTACAACATCCAACACGATCGCTTCACTGTCGCCTAACATCACTGCATGACGATCAGTCCCCGCCGCCTGTGAAAGCATCCGAATATAAGGTGCAGCAACTTGAATTAAAGTTTGCTTTTGTTCTATTAAACGCTCTGTATCCAGGATTGAGAGTTTTTCAGCTTGGAGAGCCTGAGAGTTTGCGCCTTGGAGGTGCGATCGCTCCCAAGCACGATAAATATTCGAGCGCAACATCCGAGCCGGAATCGCACCCGTCGATTTGTATAAGCGTCGAGCTTCTAATACATCAACTTCTGAAGGGGACATAAAATCAACATCCCTTAGCTGATTAATTTCAGCTTGATACTTTCATCTTAAGTTGTTATAGCAACTTTTTTTGGATAACTCGCAAATTCTCCTGCTAACCTCAAAATAGAAGTAAACTTATGTAACGCAAAACCTTAATTTTTTATTTATCATTGAGCTTTTCTGATTGTGGTTTTTTCTCAAAAATAATCAACTTCGTAGCCAATAAAATTTATATCAAAATTGCCATATTACAACGTTAATTACAAATACGATAAATATCTTATCCTCTCAATATCAAATCCCATCAGCAATACATCAACCATTTGAGTGACATCTAAATTTATCTGTGTCAGCAATGATTATCCTATTTGATAGAGGAAGCCAATATCGTCAGTGGTGAATATGGTAATAACCATAAAAGATAGGTGGCAAAAATGGCTAAAGCAAACCCAGTAGAAATTCAAAAACACTTAAAAGGAATAGATTATCCTGCTAGTAAGCAAGAATTAGTTCAACACGCTCAAAAGCAAGGCGCAGATCGTAAAGTTCTATCATTATTAGAGCAACTGCCAGATAATGAAGAGTTTGAAAATCCCACCGATGTCAATAAAGCCATAGGTGAGATTGAATAAACTAGTCTAAAATTATTTGTGCGAGATTTTATTTTGGCTGTCATTAGTGATTTATTTTTTGTAATTACAAATGACCAAAGATAATAGGACTTACGCAACTGGCATATTTTTTCTGTAGGGTGTGTGACGCAACGAGAAGATTTGAACGTAGTCATAATATTTATAGCGTCACGCACCAACCACAAATTGTGACACTTACGTAAGTCCTGGATAAATAACTAATGACAGCCACAACGCAAAACTTCTCTAATTTACAGTTCTGATGCAGAATAATCTCCCGATTTCCCACCCGTTTTACTAACTAAATAAATTGATTCAATTTGAATCGACTTTTCCAAAGCTTTCGCCATATCGTATAAAGTCAACGCCGCAACAGACACAGCCGTTAAAGCCTCCATCTCCACACCAGTTTCCGCTTTGGTTTTAACCGTAGCTTGGATGTGATAACCGGGTAACTGAGAATCGGGGGTAATTTCCACAGTCACCTTCTGTAATGGCAGGGGATGGCACAAGGGAATTAAATTTGATGTTTGTTTGGCAGCCATAATCCCAGCTATCCGCGCCGTGGCTAACACATCACCTTTAGGCGTATTACCCTCTTGAATAGCATTGAACGTTTCCGTCTGCATCCGCACCCTCCCAGCAGCAACAGCCTGGCGTACTGTAGACGCTTTGCCAGAAACATCTACCATCTGCGCTTGTCCTTGGGAATCCAGATGACTTAACTCGGCAGAAAAATTTTTTTCAGAATTGTCTTGCATAGTTGGGGAATATGGTGCTACTATATTTTTCTGGTAGGGGCGTGTAGCTCAGTGGACTAGAGCACGTGGCTACGGACCACGGTGTCGGGGGTTCGAATCCCTCCTCGCCCGTTAAATAAAGCAAAAGTAAAAAAGCAAAAGGCAAAAAGATTATATTCTATTGCCTTTTGCTTTTTCAATTCATAATCTCTGTCATCTGAGAGATATAGTGTATCCGCACAATCATGGAATAATATCAATACTAAAGATTGATGTTTTCAATGGTGTATTAAATGTAAATTACTCTTGCCCAATTTAAAAAATTATTGTGTGAATAAATCTAAAGTTGTGATATGATTTGCCGTGTTTAGCCAATTTTACAATTTTTTTGATTACAAAACAAACTTAAACTCTATGCAGGGTAAACAAAATACTTTGAATACTCAATATCCTACTAACCAAACCTATCAATGATATCAACCAAAGATGTCAAGATTAGATTACGTGGTAGTTTGATTTATTTATATATCTATTTTTGAAATTATTATAGTTACTATTTTAAGAGGCATAGTGTGAAACAGTTTCTTTTGATCACGGATCTGGACTATACACTTGTAGGCGATGACGATGCAATGGCACAACTAAATCAGCAGCTAGATTTCCATCGTCAGCAATATGGTACTAAAGTTGTTTATTCCACTGGTCGCTCACCTTTTCTTTATCAAGAACTAGCATCAGAAAAGAAACTATTAGAGCCAGATATACTTGTTTGTTCTGTGGGGACAGAAATTTATATAAATGGTAGTCAAGACCCTGATTCTACATGGGCTGACAAACTTTCTCAAGCTTGGGATAGAAATTTAGTAAAAACAATATCTGCAACTTTTACTGAATTACAAGCTCAAGCAGAAAGTGAACAAAGAGATTTTAAAGTTAGCTATTTCTTAGATGAAAAAATAGCTGGACAAGTCGTACCAGAGTTAGAACGTGCTTTGTTAGAACAGGGATTAGATATTCAAGTTATTTATAGCGGTGGACAAGATGTAGATATTTTGCCACGTCATGCAAATAAAGGTATGGCAATGACATTTGTACGGCAACATTTAGAAATAGATGTAACCAAAACTGTTGCTTGTGGAGATTCTGGTAACGATATTGCTTTGTTTGCTCACAGGGAGGAGAAAGGTATCATTGTCGGTAATGCAAGACCAGAATTGCTAGATTGGCACAATGCTAACCCAAACCCAAATCGTTATTTAGCAACAGCAAAGTTTGCTAATGCTATTACGGAAGGATTGCAGCATTTTGGGTTTTTGGAATGATTAACTGAGTAAGATACAGAAAAAATATAATTAACCGCAGATGGACGCAGCGAAAAGTTTGCGCGTCCGGGTTTCCCGGCGCAAAACTTTTCAAGACAGATAAACGCGGACAAATCTGTATTATCTTCATGTCGAAAGAACTATAAATTTGGTTGAATAAACATTGATATATGAATTTTAGTTTTTTGCATATTTATAGAGAGGCAAAATTTCACCTCTCTACAAATTCAATCTTGCCAACGACTGAATATTTAACTCACGTCAACATTATTCAAAGAAAAGGCATCTTCACCATTTCCGATCGCAAAGCGTAAGGAACCAGTAAGACTTTTATTAGATAAGGTGAGAAAAATTAGTAGTGCTAAAAAAGTTAGTACTGCACTATAACCAAACATATTACGGTAGCCGAAAAACTCACTGAGATAGCCAAATATAGGCGCAGCGATCGCAATACCTAAGTCAAATCCAGCCATACAAATTGCAAAAACTTGACCTCGTTCTTGGGGTAGTGAACGGTCTGCCATCATCGTGACAATCATTGAAATCATCGTACCACCACCGCAACCTTCAGCGATCGCAGAGATTAAAAAAGCATTGGTACTATTAGCTTGCCATAGTAATGCACAAGCCAAGGTATAAGCCGCAATTCCAAAGGTAATGAACAAACCTCGACCGAAGCGATCGCTGGCTTTACCTGCAAACACCCTGATTGTAAAACTAGAAATGGCAGCAACTGTGAAAAACCAACCACCATTAAAATTTACCTCAGTAGATTTAATAAATAACGATACAAAGACATGCACCGCACCAACAGAACTACCCACCAGTAACATCACCAACGCCGGAATTCTCACCCTGGGACTCACCAAGATTTGCCAAAAATTACTATTTTGGCGTTCTGATTGTGGTTGTGTGTTGACGGGTGGATTGATGACTTGTGATGCACACAATAGTCCAATTACAGCAACTACGGCGGTAAACAAAAATAAAGGTGAGTAGCCAAAACTCGCTTGTAAATATCCTCCCAGTGCTGGCCCAATGGCTAAACCAACGGGTGCTGTTAAACTCATATAACCAATAATTTCACCACGAATAGCCACAGGTGCTAAATCAGCCACCAAAGCACTGAAACCAGTGGTAAATGCGGCAATGCTAATTCCATGAAAAACCCGCAGGAAGAATAATATAGGAATGGACGTAAATACTAAATAACCAAAAGGTGCGATCGCAGCTACGGTGAGTCCAATCAATAAAACCAGTTTACGCCCACGCTGGTCGGCAAGTTTTCCCAGCATTGGACGAAACAGCAACAACCCAATGGCAAAGCCACCCATAACTATGCCAATTTCTTGCTTACTACCACCCACATCTTGAATATATAAGGGTAGCGTCGGTAAAAAAGCAGCAGTGCTTGACCAGAATAACAAACCTGCCGCAAACAAAATCAGTAGGTTTCGCCGGAGTTCGGCATTAAATGTATTCAAAGCTTTCCTTAAAGATTTAGTGCTTCTAAATCTAAATTAGATGCAGCTTGGGCAAGTTGATCTAAATCTGTTGGGTTCTCAAAATAAGGTAAGCAACCCAAAACTGGAATGTGTGTAAATGATTCGATGACTTCTTTTGGTGTCCAGTCGGTAATCTCTGCATCAGTACGCGGTTGAATGCAATTCAGTACAATACCGATGAGATTCACCCGTGACTGTCTAGCTAAAGCCACATTCGCCACAGCTTGAGATATTCCGCCTAGCCTGACTGGTACTACTAAGACTGTTGGTAAACGCCATTCGCCAGCAATATCAGCAACCGTTAACTCGTTAGTGACTGGTGAACCCAAACCACCAGCAGATTCTACCAACAAAAATTCATAGCGCGATCGCAACTCAGATAATGTTTTCCACACCACAGCTAAATCAACTGGGCGATTTTCTTTCGCGGCGGCGATGGGTGGTGCTAGAGGCGCTTGAAAATACAAAGGTGTAATTTCTTCTGGCGATTGTTCTAGCTTAAACAGATTTTGATACCACTCGCGATCGCCAATTCCCGATTGTATTGGCTTCATAATTCCCCAGTGACGCTGCGGATAATATTTTTGCCAATAAGCGGCTAATGCTGTCGTTAAAACAGTTTTGCCAGCTTCAGTGTCAGTTCCAGTAATTAATAGTGTGTTCAACAATCTGCTTTCAAAATATCTAATCTAGTCAAGAGCATTATAAATGAGGAAATTTTGCAAGGGAATCTCAACCAGAGAAACTTCCTTTCTAGTTTAAAAGTGCTGAGTGCTGAGTACTGAGTGCTGAGTGCTGAGTACTGAGTGCTGAGTGCTGAGTGCTGAGTGCTGAGTAGGGTAAGAATTTTCTTCTACCTCCTGCCCCCTGCCCCCTGCCCCCTGCCCCCTGCCCCCTGCCTCCTTTTCTCAAGGAGTATTTTGTACTTCAGGCGTTGGTTGAGGCGTACCATCCACAGGCGGGTTATTGTTACTGTCTGTGGGAGTGGTGGGTGTTGGTGTAAACGCTGGCGGAAATGTTGGTGTTAGCGTTGGTGTTGCTGTTGGTGTTGGTGCAAACGTTGGCGTTATGGTTGGTGTTGGTGTTGGTGTTGGTGTTGGTTGGAGTGGATTTTCTAACGCCACCCTGAGATTATAATCACTTTCACTAACTCCAGACTCTAATATTAGCTGGACAGCATATCTACCGTTTTTTGGCAATATTCCTGTATAAGAGCTTACTTGTTGGGCGCTACTATCAAGCACTTGGCGATTCGGAGCTAGAACAGTCAAAGTAATGCCTGTACCTTGTTCTAATACTGTAGTTAACTTCGCCCCAGCTTGCCCAAAAAAGGTATATTCCATAACTTGACCAGCTTTCAGCGAGTTTTCAACTGTCGCGGTGTTTGATGCGTCTAATCTCAGGCGCTTACTAGTAATGCTTGGTTCTGTATTAGTGGGTGTAGCTGTTCCGAATGGTGTACCACCAGAAATTACAGGTGAAGGAAAAGTCTGGGGTGCAGGTGGTGTTGTTTCTGGTTGTCCATTAGACTGACTACGAATCGAACTCACCAGCGCCCAAGAACCCACACCAGCTAAAATAACTACCGCACTCCCAATTGCACCCAAAGCTAACGGGTTATCTAACACCGAGTTAGCACGGCTGGGGGGAATTGCTGGGTCTGGTCGGTTAGATGGCTGCGGTGGAATTGCATCGGGACGACGACCAACTGCAATTGTTTGCACATTTGTTACTTGTGGTGATGTGGCTACACCTGATTGTTCAACAAATTGTAATGCTTGAATTACCTCAGCCGCACTTTGATAGCGATCGCTAGGGCTAGGATGTAACATCCGATTAATTACCTGAGCCAACTGCGGACTTACTCTGACAAATCTTTGCCAAGTCCAACTAAGTTGTGTTTCATCAAACAACTCAGATGGTTCTTTACCAGTTAATAAAACTATCGCTGTCACCGCTAACGCATATAAATCACTGCTGGGATAGGCGCGTCCGGTTTGCATTTGTTCGCTGGGCGAGTAACCCAATTTACCCACACTCGTAACATTGATATTAGTATCAGGAGTTTGCAAGCGCGTGGCAATTTCTTTGACGACACCAAAATCAATTAGTACTGGCAAGCGATCGCTATCTCGGAAAATAATATTTTCAGGAGAAATATCACGGTGAATAATACCACGACTATGAATGTGGTCTAATACAGGCAAGAGCGATCGCAACAACTGTAATACATCTGCTTCGCTGAAAGTTTGACCTACAGATTGTTTCTCAGCTAATAAAGCGCGATAAGTTTTCCCCGCCACATAATCTTCCACCAAAAATAAACGGTGGTCTTGCTCAAATCTTTCCCGGAATTTCGGGACTTGCGGGTGTTCAATCTGATATAAAATCGTGGCTTCCCGTTGAAAAAGTTCTTGGGCTTTTTCCCAAGCACCAGCCCCAGATGCGATCGGAATTAATTCTTTAATCGCACACAATTCATTAAAGCGTCGCTGATCTTCGGCTAAATAAGTTCTACCAAATCCTCCTTGTCCAAGGATTTGAATGATCCGATAACGGTTTTGTAAGACAGTACCAATTGAAATTGGGGGTTGCATAAATAAATTCAAATTTAATCATAACCAATAAGACCGCCCTCACAAAGCTGAGTCTGGAGGACACAATACATAAAATTGACTCAAAATTTCGCTTTGAGGGATAGTGTCAGAGTTTGAGGATTTTGCACCTTCCACCCCTAAATTTTTTACCCTCATACACATCAAATTGCGAACCCATCACTCCCACCTTGGATTTTTCATTTTCATACGTCAGTTACACGACAAATACCTGCGGCGATATTCTACCCTAAGAAAAGCAATAATCCCATTCAGATTAGCAAAACCACAGAAAAAATTGCCCAAATAGCAACAGAGAAATCATCAATGGGAGTTGATGCTGCTGCGGACTAACACCCCAAAAGCAAAATCATGGTTTTTTAGTTTCCCGGCTAATTTTCCAGATTTGAAAATTTTTGTCCAATTTATAATCCAAAAATAGAGTTTGTCAGTTTATAATTTTGTAGCTGGTATCATAAAATATTCTTCTACCCCAGAAGAATTTAATTTTGGGTATTTCTACTGTCTGAGTTCCTGTTCTACTTCACTTAAGCTGAAAAGAGTTGGTCTCAGTAATCAATACAGTTGGTAGAATTATTACTCTGCCAGACTAATCTAGAGGAAATTTGAGTTGTTGAGAACAGCTCAACTAAGGGGCTAACTAACACACTATATGTCAGTTACGGATTCGATGGTTTGTTTACCACTAAAAACTGAAAAATGGATTGATGGTAGCTCTATTGAGAAATGTTTAAAGTTTGTATGAAAGCTTAAATAAAGCTCACAGATGTTTATTTAGCCTATTCCGGTTAAATCTGGTAATTACCTAAATGATAATCTCGCCATGAATGCACTTCGAGGATCTGCTGTGCTCAGTTCTGCCGCTTTTAAGGTGCAGCCAGCTGCAACAGGACTAACCGACAACCATCGCCTGCGGCTATTTTCTGGCTCTGCCAATATACAACTGTCTCAAGAAGTCGCTCGTTACCTGGGGATGGACTTGGGGCCGATGATTCGCAAACGATTCGCGGATGGAGAACTTTATGTTCAAATCCAAGAATCAATCCGAGGTTGTGATGTCTATTTAATCCAGCCATCTTGTCAACCAGTTAACGATCACTTAATGGAATTACTGATTATGATTGATGCCTGTCGTCGGGCTTCAGCCAGACAGGTAACAGCAGTTCTTCCATATTATGGTTACGCTCGCGCCGATCGCAAAACCGCAGGACGAGAGTCAATCACAGCCAAACTGGTTGCTAACCTGATTACCGAAGCAGGTGCTGACCGCGTTCTGGCAATGGATTTACACGCCGCCCAAATTCAAGGTTACTTCGATATACCCTTTGATCATGTTTACGGTTCGCCAGTCATACTCGATTATCTGACCAGCAAACAACTGCATGACCTGGTAGTTGTTTCTCCTGATGTCGGTGGTGTAGCACGGGCGAGAGCATTTGCTAAAAAACTCAATGATGCTCCTCTTGCCATTATTGATAAACGCCGTCAAGCCCATAATGTAGCGGAAGTCTTGAACGTCATCGGCGATGTCAAAGGCAAAACAGCCGTGTTGGTAGACGACATGATCGACACAGGCGGCACCATTGCCGAAGGCGCTAGATTGCTGCGTGAAGAAGGAGCGCGTCAGGTATATGCCTGTGCTACTCATGCAGTTTTCTCCCCCCCAGCAATTGAACGGTTATCAAGCGGCTTGTTTGAAGAAGTCATCGTCACAAACACGATACCCCTTCCAGAAGACAAACGCTTTCCGCAATTAGTAGTGCTTTCCGTGGCAAATCTTTTAGGAGAAACCATCTGGCGGATTCACGAAGACACCTCTGTAAGTAGTATGTTCCGTTAGCCAAAAAAAGACTGTTATTCAAGTTACAGTCTGGCGTAAATAAACATTAAATTTTGAAGTACGAAGTCGAGAAATAATTCTCCTTCGTGCTTCAATTTTTATTTTTAGGGCATTTTACAGGGCTTACGCACAAAGATTATCTGTGGAGATTGGGTGTAAGGGTGAAAGGGTTTGGGGTGTAAGGATTTTGAATCAGTACACACGCCACTTGGCTCAAGTCGGGAAACCCGCCCACGCCAGTCCCCTATACCCCTGAACCCCTACACCCTTGCCAAAACCCTTGATTTTTCGTTTTGATGCGTAAGTCCTATTTTACAAACCGCTCCAGGCGAATAGTTCACAGAGGAAAAGCTTAAAATTGAAGTGTTCACCCAGCTTGGCATAGCATCTTTAATGAACAGCGAAAAAGTAACCGTGCAGCCTTGGTACACTGTCACTGATGAAGAACTAATGCTGATGAGTTCGCAAAACCCAGAACTGCGGTTTGAACGTAACGCTGATGGAACAATAGAAACTATGCCACCAACTGGGGGAATTTCGGGAAATAGAGAAATTAAAGCAGGAGCGTATTTGCTGGCTTGGGTAGAAAGTCAAGATTTAGGCGAAGTGTTTGGGCCAAGTACAGGGTTTAAATTAGCAAATACAGCCGTGAAATCACCGGATGCTGCTTTCGTTGCGAAAGGACGCTTACCAGAAAATTGGGATCAGCAAGAAGATGCCTTTATTAACCTAGCACCAGACTTTGTAATCGAAATTCGTTCTAAAAATGACAGCTTGCCAAAACTCAAAGCGAAGATGGCAGAATACATTGCCAATGGTGTGCAGTTAGGCTGGTTAATTGACCGTCAAAATCAGCAAGCTTTCGTTTATCGTCGTGATGGTTCCATTACCCAATATCCAGAAACAGCAATTTTGAATGGTGAAGATGTTGTCCCAGGATTTACCCTAGCTTTGGCAAAATTATTGTGATTAATCATGGTTTGGAATTAGACAGGGAGTAATTGCTGATGTCGCTATCAACTCAAATATCTTCCAACCTTTCCCTAGAAGAATTTCTCAACTTACCAGAAACTAAACCAGCGAGTGAATATATTGACGGACGCATCTACCAAAAATCAATGCCCCAAGGAAAACATAGTATTCTGCAAACTCGGTTATCAACTAATATTAATCAGGTTGGTGAACCTCAACAAAAAGCTTTAGCCTTAACCGAGTTACGCTGCACATTTGGTGGTCGTTCCTTAGTTCCAGACATTGCTGTATTTGAATGGTCACGTATCCCAACCGATGAAAACGGAGAAATTGCCAATAAATTTGAAAGCTACCCAGATTGGACTATTGAAATTTTATCACCTGATCAATCACCCAACAGAGTAATTAATAAAATTATTTTCTGTATTAACCACGGGACTAAATTAGGTTGGTTTATTGACCCTAATGATAAATCAATCATGGTATTTCAACCGAACAAATTGCCAGAAGTGAAATATGATGCGGATATTTTACTAGTTCTTGATATGTTAAGTGATTGGCAGATAAAAGCAGTAGATATTTTTAGTTGGTTAAAAGTTAATTCATAGATAAAAAACTTCCGATTTACTTAATAGCCCCCACTCGATTCAGAGGGTAAAATCTTTTATAAGCTTTCCCGATAATTAAATGGCGAGATACTACACCCCAACAACGACTATCGTAACTATAATTACGGTTATCACCCAGTACTAAATATGATTCAGGTGGAATAGTAACTGGCTTTGCTAAATATTGTTTCCCTACTGTACAAACATCCATTAAAGTACGTTGATTAGCCGGAAGATATCTGTCTTCTACTAAGACTTGATTATTAATATAAACTTGTCCATTCTTAAGTTCTACTTTTTCCCCAGGTAGCCCAACTATCCGCTTAATAAAAGCATCTTGATATTGTTCTTTTAGTAGTTCATCTGTAGGCCAAAAGACAATAATATCGCCACGTTGCGGTGTTTGAAAACGATAACTAAACTTATCAACCAGAATTTTATCAGCCTCCCATTGATTTGGAGTACCATGTAGAGTAGGTTCCATCGCACCTGAAGGAGTCCAACGGGCTTCTACTCCGTATGTTCTGATTATCCAACCAATATCTAAAAAACCAGATATGGCGATGAATATGGCCAGTATTAATGCCATATTCTTGGAATTTTCTCGATGAACAGGCGAAAATACATACGTGAAATAGGAAATCACTGCATAAACTATTGGCAATAAAAATAACGAAACACCGGCACAGAGAAGAATTAAAATAATCGCTAATATGCCCAGTAACCATTTGCCGATATAGAAATAACCAATGCCTAAAAATAGATGAGATAAAAAAGTGGCTAACCACGGATCTTTACTTTCTTTACGTATAAGTTCAAATTCTGGAGAATTTTTGCTTTTCGCACAACGATAAGCATCGAAAAGATTCCAGATAGCTAAAACAAACTGAGATAATAATAAAATTAACCCCAGGACAATATTGCCGGGAATTCCTAAAATTAGCCAAAAACTAATAATAAATAACAAAAAATACAGAGCTATAATAATGTAGCCTCTGTTGCGATCGCCAGAATAGATTTGTCCTAAACCTGGAAGTATTTGTGAGAAATTTACAGCCAACCAAGGTTCTCTATTAGACACGAGAATTACCCCACTGCTAATTTAGATATAATACAACAACCAACAGTAAAATTGCGTAATTTTGTCCCAGAGAAGCGATCGCCGACTCTATCCCAAATTGCAGAGTTCTGAAACTGATCGCGGTTGTGCTGCCATAATTTGATTTTAAGCTGGAAGCGATCGCATCTATGCTGATTTACCAAATGCCCATAATAGTTCCACATGCAACCGAGTTTAAAACACTACGCTGATTACTTGCGGATGGCTTTTGAGTTAAATCTTTGTTCCCTTGTTGAAATAATTGACTGGGCAGATAAACTAATTACAGAATATGACCATCCTGAAAATTGGATGATTGAGTTATCAACCAGTGCAGATAAACATCCATTAGATGTTATTCACCTGCTGTATTTGATTCCAGGCGAACCAGATTTAGACATATCCTTGAAATTATTAATTGCTAAATTGGGTCAAATTTATCCCAGACTTTTGCCTGATAATGGTCGTTTTGCCAAACCTGTACACAGTAAATTATTGCGATCGCTCTATCACTTAATTCTTGATCATAGCTCGTGTGACAAACTAAGAGGCGCTATTTATCAGATTGACATGGATCTTGATTATGTAGAGCAAGGTTATGGAGATTGGTCAGTGATTCAGCAAGACTATGAGGAATTACTTGCAACTAGTTATGATTATCAGTAATAGTAGGCTACCTTACAGCACTTCATAAAAGTTAACCTAGCTTCACAGAGAAACAGTATAAATGCTTAAAACAGAACTAGAAATTTAAAATTTTGATGAAGAGAAAGGATATCAGCTATAAAATTTACAATTTATTTTTAATCTTAATACCGAATTGAAAAATGATTAGGTAAAGGTTGATTGGTGAAAAGCTTACCAATCAACCTTTACCTAATCCCAAATCTAAAATCCAAAATAGTATTATTCATACTTGTCAGCCTAATCAGCCACAAGTAAACAGAAAAACAATCACTTTAAATATATTTATGATTGCTAAACCAATGTATCAAAGAATCAATTGGATTGACTGTTGGAAAGGCATAGGTATTGCTTCAGTTGTGGTTGGACATGTGATAGAAGGAGGGTTATCCGAATATCTATATTGGTTTCACATGCCACTATTCTTTTTCATAAGTGGTTTTTTGTATAAAGATAAGTATGATTATAAAACATATCTGCATAATAAAGTCTCTAGTCTGCTAGTACCTTATTTTTCGTTTCTGCTGCTTTACAGTGGATTACAAGTTTTTAGTTATGTGGTAAAAGCTATCAGGTCTGGTAATATATTACCTTGGAATGAGCAATTTTCATTTATAGTTGCTTATATATATAATCAAATTTATGGTGGAGCTTTACTAGATAATTGGTTTGGAGTTTTTTGGTTTGTCACATGCTTATTTCTCACTCAGCAGATTTACAACCTAATTTATAAAAAATTTGGTCATTACAACATACTGATGATATCTATAATGCTTGTTTCCTATGGACTAGCAATGGCTGATTTTTGGTTTTTAACAAATACAGGATATTTTTGGAATATCAATGTTGTTTGTATGGCTCTACCTTTTTACTGGCTAGGACACCTGTATGCTCAACACAGATTAGAAAACAAGCGATGGCTAGTCCTTTTATCAGGAATTATATTTGGTACTGCCATAGCTCTTCATCAATTAGGTATTCAACCAAACTCTTTTGCTATGAAAGGAGGGTATTATGGCATTGTATTTTATAGTCCATTAGTTGCCCTAGCAGGTATTATTCTGACTCAGAATCTAGCAAATATTTTGAGCAAAAACAAACACTTATTCAGTTTAATGAGTGTATTAGGAGCAAGTTCAATGATGATTATGTATGTGCATCAGCCAGTCCAATTGACTATGCGAGAAATTCCAATTTTATCTAATGTCTTATTAAGAATAATTACTGCTTTAATAGTCTCTTATATCGGTTACAAAGTAGTACTTAGGTTTAAAATTTTAAGCAGGTATTTTCTGGGTATTAGCAGCTAGAACTACTCTATCACTTAATTCTTGATCATAGCTCTTGTGACAAACTAAGAGGAGCTATTTATAGCAGTAGTCAGATATATTAGGATAATTTGAAAGCTTGAATGCCAGCAATAGTAAGACTTTTCCTCCTGCCTGGTTGGTGAGCGAAGTCGAACCACTGCCTCCTGGATCTTGACTATGTGCAGCAAGGTTATGGAGACTGGTCAGTGATTCAGCAAGACTATGAAGAATTACTTGCAACTAGTTGTGATTATCAGCAAGGGATCGATTTCCCATTACACTGATTACTGGTATAGATAGCTACGAAAATTATACTTTTAACCTACACAATTGCAAGGCTCTCAGTAACCTCGTCTCAGAGGTTATGCTTAAACAATTGTAAATTATTTATAAACTTTTCACTTATATTTTAAACTTGCTGAATTTTTCTTCAGCAGTATCTATAAAAATGCCTTGCAATTGTGTCAATTACGCTAGAATTGTTAAAGGTTCTTTACAGAGTTTGCAGAACACCCCCAATTCTGTTAAAACAGCCTAGCACACTTAAAATGTAAATCTAAAAACCCCTCTAGAGTTTAAACTAAGCCTCTATGACGCTCCCAATTCGCAACGTCGCCATTATCGCCCACGTAGACCACGGCAAAACCACCTTGGTTGATGCACTCCTCAAACAATCCGGCATTTTCCGCGAAGGCGAAGACGTTCCGGATTGCGTCATGGACTCTAACGCCCTCGAACGTGAGCGCGGAATTACTATTCTGTCTAAAAATACAGCAGTTCGCTACAAAGAAACGCTGATCAATATTGTTGACACGCCGGGACACGCCGACTTCGGTGGTGAAGTTGAACGTGTACTTGGCATGGTTGATGGTTGTCTTCTAATTGTCGATGCCAATGAAGGCCCCATGCCGCAAACACGATTTGTGTTGAAAAAAGCTTTGGAAAAAGGCTTGCGCCCCATCGTTGTTATCAATAAGATTGACCGCGCTAAAGCTGACCCACACGTTGCTGTGGATAAGGTGTTGGATCTGTTCTTAGAATTAGGTGCAGACGAAGACCAGTGCGATTTTACCTATCTGTTCGCTTCCGGTATGGCTGGTTATGCCAAAGAAAGCATGGAAGCAGAGGCGGTTGATATGCAGCCTCTGTTTAATGCGATTCTCCAACACGTTCCACCACCAGTAGGCGACATCAACAAGCCCCTGCAATTGCAAGTCACCACCCTAGATTATTCTGAATACCTAGGACGGATTGTCATTGGCAGAATCCACAACGGGACTATCCGCGCTGGACAACAAGCGGCTTTGGTTACAGAAAGTGGCGCTATTGTCAAAGGCAAAATCACCAAGCTGATGGGATTTGAAGGACTGAAACGGGTAGAAATGGAAGAAGCAACCGCAGGTTATATTGTTGCGGTAGCTGGTTTCGCTGATGCTTACATTGGTGAAACAATCACTGACCCAACCGAACCCCAAGCCTTACCACTAATTAAAGTGGATGAGCCTACCTTACAGATGACCTTCTGGGTAAACGATTCACCCTTTGCTGGTCAAGAAGGTAAACTGGTAACATCCAGACAAGTACGCGATCGCCTATTCCGCGAACTAGAAACCAACGTGGCGTTACGCGTTGAAGAAACCGACTCCCCCGATAAATTCCTAGTTTCCGGTCGTGGAGAACTGCACCTGGGTATCTTAATCGAAACCATGCGCCGCGAAGGTTTTGAGTTCCAAGTATCCCAACCACAGGTAATTTACCGCGAAATCAACGGTCAACCTTGCGAACCTTATGAACTCTTGGTGTTAGACGTTCCTGCTGATGCAGTTGGTAGCTGTATCGAACGTTTGGGACAACGCAAAGGCGAAATGCAAGATATGCAGCCCGGAAGTGGCGATCGCACCCAGCTAGAGTTTGTCATTCCCGCCCGTGGTTTGATTGGTTTCCGTGGTGAATTCATGCGGATGACCCGTGGTGAAGGTATCATGAACCACAGTTTCTTAGACTACCGTCAACTCAGTGGTGATATTGAAGCTCGTAACAAAGGCGTTCTCATCTCCTTTGAAGAAGGCGTTTCTACCTTCTACGCCATGAAGAACGCTGAAGATAGAGGCTCATTCTTCATTACTCCCGGTACTAAAGTTTACCGAGGCATGATTGTCGGTGAACACAACCGTCCTCAAGATTTAGAATTGAATGTCTGCAAAACCAAGCAGTTAACCAACCACCGCGCCGCCGGTGGTGATGAATTGGTTCAATTGCAAGCACCAATCGACATGAGTTTAGAACGGGCGTTAGAGTACATCGGCCCCGATGAGTTGGTGGAAGTTACACCCCAATCTATTCGCCTACGGAAAATGTCGAAGAAATTGGCGAAAAGATAAGTAAAGCGATCCGCTTAATTAATTTAGAAAGCCCACAATAGTGGGCTTTCTGTTTTGTTTGGTTAAAGTAATTTTGAATATTTTCTACTCTGCATCCTGAATATGATGTGTGAAACAATATTGTGGTTGTTACATACATTCAGAATGCTATTTGTTTAGTCATCATAATTCTGAAGTTGTTGGTGGATATTTAAGTATTTACACTCCCATACTAGGTTTTAATTTAAATTTATAGTACAAAGTTACTAAAAATTCAGGAAGCAAAGTTAAAATATAAACAAAACTTACGCAACAAGACTCTTCGCATTGGCAGGGCGTAGGGGTTAATGGGTTTTGAACACCTACACCTCTTGTCCAGATCCTCGATTTTTGTTACTCATACGTAAGTCATAATAAACTTGCAACTTGATCACCAATATGACCAACTTAAAAAAATCTAAAACCTCAATTATTGATAAGTTTCAAAAAAAAGACGGAATCTGCAATATCTGTCAGCTAGAAAAGGAACTATCAGATGATCATGTACCTCCAAAAGCTTGTCCTCCAGCAAAGAGTAGAATTATTTCTAAGCTTTTATATGAAATGATTGGCTATAAGTCATTCCGCCCAAGAATCTCTCAAAATGGTGTGGTCTTTAAGACCATCTGTGAAGATTGCAACAACCGAATATTGGGACATCAGTACGACTGGGCTTTAGGAGAATTTTCCACAAGAATAGAAAGCTTTTTAGAGAGTAGTTTGAGTTTGCCAGAGTCCTTTGAGGTAGAATGCTATCCTAATGCAGTAATGCGTTCTGTGTTAGGACATCTCCTTGCTGCTAAAACAGAGACAGATGAGGTTGTTATAGATAATTTAATTAGACCTTGTATTAAAGATAAATCTCTACCAGTTCCTGATGATATATCTATTTTTTATTGGATTTACCCTTATGAAGAAACTGTCATTTGTAGAGATTTCGTTGTGCCGATAGCCAGAGATAAATTTAATGAATTTGGCTTCTTTAACCTAGTCAAGTTTTATCCACTTGCTTTTCTAGTGACCTATAAACTGCATAGTTACGAAGGTTTGCAAAGTCTTCATAAATTTAATAAACTTCCACCAAGTGGAAAGGCAAATGTCCAAATCAATTTGCGTCCTGTAAGGCAGTCGAAGTTTCCTGAAGCTTATAATCTACGAGCATTAGGTCGCACAGCAAACGATTCGGTTTACTCAATTCCCAAAAAGCAAAAGTAGTCAGCATATACTAGCTTTTAGGGTGCGTCAGAGCGAGAAAACCTAGCTAAAACATGAGGGCTAGACTTATGTATGGATATAGATGTGAATATTGTGAAGGCACTGTGCAACCTCGAACAGTTAAGCGTGAAGCATTTAAACATAGGGATGGTTTTGTCATTCTTGAAGATGTGACTATAGGCGTTTGTGATACCTGTGGAAATCGCTACTATTCAGCCGATATTCTTCATACGGTTCATGCTGTAGCAACTGGAACAAAACCCCCTGAAAGAACCGAACAAATTCCGGTTTCCCATCTAGAATCAGCATAATTAATGCTGTATAACTTTAGGGGGTCAAGTTAACAGTAAACATAAAGAAATTGAAACCAAAATGGAAGATGAATTACGTCCTGAGTATGATTTTGCTCAAATGGAAGGCGGGGTTAGAGGTAAATATGTTGAGCGATATCGTACAAAAACAAATATAGTACGCTTAGATCCTGATGTTGCTGAAGCTTTTCCTAACGATGAAGCGGTAAATAACGCATTAAGATGACTAATTCAGATTGCCCAGCGTCAGCAAGCTAACACTAATGTACAGCCAACAGAATAAAAGTTGTGTTTGGTGAAGTTTTTTGTTGGTGGATTGAGGTTATGACGATGAGCGATCGCTCTCATTTTTCACAATAACATTTTCAGCTTCTACCTATGCCTTATAAATCAAATCCAGATTGCCAAGTATCAGTAAGCTAACAATAATTTACAGCAAACAGAATAAAATTCCTCTGATGTAGCAGCTTTTAGCCAAGTTCTCATGAATTAGCAACGCTGAATGTTAAACTAAATTGAGTTTTAGAAGCATAGATTGAGACATAAGGATGGTTAGCAATTGAAGGAGTTTGACAAACCCATTCCACAAGAAAGGCTTGACATTGTTGAGAAGACACGAGCTAACTTATTTGCTTGGCGTGGTCAGTTTTCACCTCAACTTATTGAAGTTATATTAGACTCATATTGTCTACCTAACTCAGTTATTCTTGACCCTTTTGTGGGTAGTGGAACTGTTTTGCTAGAAGCTGGCACTCTCGGATTTAAATCCTATGGTTTTGAAATCAATCCATCCGCCTTAATTCTTAGTAAAATCTATGAATTCATAAATAATTCTCAAAGAAAACAGGTTATAAAAGTTATTAAGAATTTAATAGATAAAGAATTTATATGTAAAATTTGTGCTAGTAGTAACCAGTTATCAGATTTAGCAGTAAAATTAAGAGAAGTCAGAAATAATTTATGTGAAGAAGAACGCAAACTATTTGAGGCTTTAATCATACTCCTAGATATCGGTAAAAGTAATATTAATAATGAATTTGTCCAGTGTAAATTTGCTGATTTGACTAGCTTAATCGAGAAACTTCATTATTCTGAAAACCCAATTATAGTTGCTTTAAACGATGCCCGTTCTCTTCCATTAAAAAACGACAAAATAGATTTTGTGATCACATCACCACCTTATATAAATGTATTTAATTATCATCAAAATTATCGGATCTCTGCTGAGATATTGGGGTGGGACATATTAAAGGTAGCCAAGTCAGAAATTGGATCTAATAGAGCAAATAGAAGTAACAGATTTTACACGGTAGTACAATATTGTCTAGATATGGCTGATGCTCTAAGGGAGCTTTCAAGAGTCACGAAAGATAAGGCTAGGCTTGTGTTTGTTGTGGGACATCAATCTAATGTCTTGGGATTACCTTTTTACAACGCTGACATTATTGAAAAAATTGGAGTAAGAACAAATCTCTTTCATAAAGTTTTGAGGCAAAAGAGAGAATTTAAGAATAAGTTTGGAAAAATCATTAGAGAAGACGTAATTAACTTTATCAACTTGAAAAATCAGTGTGATCAGGAAAATGTTGATCAAATTGCCAGAGAAGTAGCATTTGATGTACTGAAAAGTAGTATTGTCTTAGTCCCACCCAAAAACCTTGAATATTTAGAAAATGCAATTTCCAAAATTAACGATATTCAAGGAACACCAATTCTAGAAAGAAAATCACATATATATCAATCCCATTATTCTGTTTAATTAGGAAAAATCAAAATTATCAGCAAATTCAATTTATGTCTGAACTTTCTCGTCCTCACTACACGAAACTAAGTGCTTGTCTCAATAACCGTCGGCTACCGGAAGCTGATAAAGAAAGGCTAGAAGAGGCTGTGAGAAAGTATCACCAGTGGATTGCTGATTTAGAAGCAATTGAACGTGGTCAAGTAGATACAGTAGAAAAGTTAGTAGAAGCTACTAATCGATACAAACGTTTTATTGAGCTTGATTTAATATTCGACAGTTCAGAGAACTTTTTATATAGGCAGAAGGGCCAGCTAAAACTAGATAATACTATTTTAGAGGAATTTTTACCGCAAGTAGTTTTTCGTAGTTTGCGAGGAATAGATGATTCTTTTGAGTTAGGGCCAAGAAGTACATTCTCAGGTCTTTCTTTTCTATCATCTCTGGGAAATCTTGGTCAAGGCGGTGAACCAAGTATTAGGACTAAAGATCAGGATTTCATACTTGGTAAAAGATTATATTTAAAGTCATCCTTTGACCCTGGATTTCAGGACTATAAGTTGATTGAGTCACATTTAGGATATGTGTGTGCAGAATGCAAGACCAACTTAGATAAAACTATGTTTCAAGAAGCAGTAGCCACCAGTAGGGATTTGAAGATAGCTGTTCCTGGCTCTTTATACTTTCTCATTTGTGAATTTCTTGATATGACACCAATTTCCATAATTTCAACTCAAATTGATGATGTGTTAATCGTACGAAAAACTAAGCGGATGTCTTCTAATATTCGACAAGAGTATCGAACACCAGAGGAAAGACAGTTTCATAGACAGGAATATGTAGACTTTTTGGATGCTTCTAAATACTACCCTGATGTATTTCAAAGGATGATTGATAAGATACAGGCTCTAATTGATGATACAAGTCCATCAATGGAAAACGTTTTAGAGCAGGGGCATTTTTAATAATATTTCTTGTGACCACAATGGATTTTATTAATCTGGATGTGCTTCTGTGTTTGCGATCGCAATTCAGCAAGATACAACCTACAAAGCTTGCAAGCTATAATGCCACAATTTTAAACAGGACTTACGCACCAAAATTGTCTGTGGGGATTGGGTGTGGGGGTGAAAGGGTATGGGGTGTAAGGGTTTTGAATACTTACACCCTTACACTCTCATACCCCTGCACCCTTTACTAAAACCTTATTTTTTCATTTTTTTGCGTAAGTCACGCGATGTGCGACTTATTGTTTCGTTACACAAGTTCGGTGTATGAATGATTAAAAAGAAAATTCCCACAATCCGCACTGGAGCGAGAAAATCGTTACAAATGAGTGGAATGA